>NZ_PTRA01000008.1:2500-152443 GCF_002943425.1 Siphonobacter curvatus | reverse complement strand
TAGATCCGTTTCAGGGAAGTCAAATACCTGATGAAAGGTGGTATCTCCAAGGTTAAAGTTAGCTACCCAGCTCCCGCCATCGGTGGTATAAAACCTAATAACAAATCCTTCGCTGTAAAGACTCAAAAATGGATGGTCTGTGGGACTCACAGGTATATACATGGGGCCATACGGTGGAAGGCTCTCCAGGATTTCGTATCGTTTCTCCAATAGGTTATTACCTTAAACTGTTCTATAATCAGTTCTATGTTGAGTTAATAGATTATTTAGTTTCCAAGTTGAGCACCCAAGGTAAAAGAACTTCAAGCTCGACTTCAACTAAAGAAGCTTCACTTTTGCCGTCGGATGACTTCCAGAAACCAATTTTGACTCGTTCATCCAGGGGCGTCAAGTTGAGTTGATAGCCTCCCATAGGTAAAGCAAAAGCACTGCTTTCTCCCCTTATGATCTTACCTGCAAAATGAAAGCAACTCATATAGATACGCAGCCCATTATCTAATTCTCCATATTCTGACACATCCGATTCTTTATGGTAATCAATACCAACGGACTCAAAAAAACTGATTACCTCTAGCGGATAAATCGTCTCCCGTTGAAGTAGGAAATTTTGGCAATAGGTACAGCCACATTCTTGGACGGCACTACCCTTAATCGCCTTGTAGGCTTTCTCTGTAGTTTGTTTATCCACTTCAAACGCCCATTCTCTGAACTCAATAGTCATTTTGCATTTGTTAGATAGTCAAGCCTTCTGTTAATCGACTAGCCAATATATTCGCGAAAGGCTGCCTGAAGCGGTCAAAGTCTTGGCTTAACAGGCATCAATCAGGTTTAAAAAGACAACGCCGAAAAATCTGCTTGCAAGAGGTAAGATAAGCAGGCTGGTGATCCAAGCCTTAAAGGAAATAGGGAATGGCAAAGTAAGCCAGGAGGAAGAAGGGAAGATCATCGAGTTGCTTAAAAGGGAAGACCCTTCCAATTTGAGACATGACATTACCTTAGCTCCCGAATGGGTTCGAAAGGTAATGAGAAAGGCTTTGTAACGTGAATACTTGCCGACTATTTTGCTTAAATATAATCCTATGTCAAAAGTAAGGATTTAGACGAGATGGAAAACCAAATTGAAATTTATCAAACTAGTGATGGAAACACTCAGATTGAAGTAAAGTTTGAGCAAGACACGGTATGGCTGACCAATAATCAGTTAGTTGAAGTGTTTGATTCCAGTAAGGCTAATATTAGTGAGCACATTCGCCATATCTTTTCATCTGGAGAACTGAACGAGGGAGCAACTGTTCGGAAATTCCGAACAGTTCAAAAAGAGGGACAACGACTGGTTGAACGTGATCGGGTTCATTACAATTTAGATGTCATTATCGCGGTAGGCTATCGGGTTAATTCCAAACAAGGTACAAAATTCCGCCAGTGGGCTACGCAGCGCCTAAAGGATTATCTTATACAGGGATATGCTATCAACGAGAAACGGCTGGCACAAAAGCAGCAGGAAATACAAACCTTAAAAGATGGCATTCGCATTATAAGTCGGGCGATCGAAAGCCAAAGCAGGGCCGAAGACTTAAATTGGCTGGGCTGGTATGCAGCCGGACTGGAATTACTGGATGACTATGATCACGAACGACTGGACGAAACAGGACTTACCAAACGACAGGCGGTGTATCCCGACCCGGAGGATTATTATCGCCTGATTGATGCCATGAGGACTGAGTTTGAATCAGCGATATTTGGTCGGGAAAAAGATCAGGGATTTGAAAGTGCGACGCGACAGATTGCCCAAGGGTTTGGCGGGGAAGATTTTTATCCATCTATTGAAGAAAAAGCTGCCACCTTACTGTATCTGGTCATAAAAAATCATGCATTTGTTGACGGGAACAAGCGAATCGCTGCGGCTTGTTTTCTGCTTTTCCTGAAAACAAATGGGATCATCCAAAATGACAAAGGAGCCCCGCTCATTAGCAATGAAGCCTTAGCTAGCCTCACTTTGTTTATCGCTTCCAGCAAACCGGAGGAAATGGATACCGTAAAAAAGCTGGTCATTAGCGTCCTCAACCGAAACCAGTAGGGACGCTAATTTGACTATTTCTAATGGGGCTATTTTGTAATTCTTTATTAGCGTTCCAGGCTGTTAAAGCCTTTAACGACCTTTCCTTTCGCCAAATCCAGCTTATGTAGTCTATCGAACCTAGGCCGTTCGTATTCCATCCAGCTCCTATCCCATCCTGACCCGGCAGGGCAAAGCTATCGGTAGTTTAGCTCTCTACTTTCCCTACGCCCATCAGGCTACGGCCCAAGAAGAAGCCCTAGCTGGAGCTATCACCCAGGCAGCGGTCATCATCCTTTCCCAGGATACCCAAACACTCGAACATACTCGTGCCGAAGAAGCGTTACGCAAAAGCGAAGCCGAGTTTCGGATTATAACGGAAGCCGCTCCAGCGCTGGTCTGGGTCTGTTCAGCGTTGGGTGAAATAAATGTTTTCACCCAACGCTGGTATGACTATACGGGCCAGACCTATGAGCAGACCAGGGGGAATGGATGGACGACGAGGATGCATCCCGATGATGCGGCTCGTATTTATGCCCCACTGGCAACGCTGCCAGCAAACAGGTGGATCCTATGAGGAGGTGCGATACCAACGCTACGATGGCATCTATCGCTGGCACATCTTCCGTGCCTTACCTCGTCGCAACTCAGCCGGACAAATTGAGGCTTGGTACGGCCTAAATATTGACACTGATGATGCCAAACAAGCACAGGAAGGACTCCTGGCGGCTACCAGTTGTTTACAAATGCCAATGCATCGATGGGCGTACAGGTGCTGCCCAACGGCAATGCTTGGCAAACCATCTCCGATTCGACCCGTAAGGAAAACTTCCGTGCGGCTGGTGGAGCTTCATTCCTTAAGAAAATCAGCCAGATGCGGCTCGGTTCCTGGAACTACAAAGGTCAAGATGTAAAACAGTACCGTCACTACGGTCCTATGGCTCAGGATTTCTACGCGGCTTTTGGTAAAGACGAGTTAGGGACTATCGGAGAAGATAAGTCGATTAATCAAGCGGATTTTGATGGCGTCAACCTAATTGCCATCAAAGCACTCATTGAGAAGGTGGAAAAGCTGGAAGTCGCCGTCAAAGATCTCCAACAAGAGAACGCTTCCTTAAGCAATCAGAACGCTACACTTGAATTCCAAAAAGTACGCTAAAGAGTGAAACAGCTTCCTTAAAAGCAGACATTGATTGGATTAAAAAGCAACTCGGTGGTTTAGCTCAAAAATAACTCCTACACAACTAATGAAGAAGCCTACTCACTGTCACGGGTAGGCTTTCTTGTAATTGGTCGTCACAGTGGACTATATAGCTAAGTCATTTTTGCTCGACCGATGGACTAATTTGCCTCCTGAAAGCCCATTTATACCTAAATCTGCCCCTGAAAAGGCTTCCAGCTATCTGACTTAGCTATCTAATGAATATTGGGCCTTTACAAAGAGGGCTTGAGCGAGAAGATAGAAAAATGCCGAGTTTTCGGGTAGGTGCTTGCGTGCGAGTCCATAAGTCCCTAAGCTAGTGCTTTATAAGATCGTCTGTGCAGCAGGTAGTTTTAAAGCCAGCCTTCCTATTGAAAAAGAGCCTATAATAGCTAGCGGAGCTACAATCAAAAGCTTCATTACGGGCTCCATAGGAATTTCAGCAAATAGCAGGGACAATACAATGACAACGAGGGGATGCAAAATATACGTACTATAGGTACTACGAGCGAGCATGTTTAAGAAAGTACTCTTTACATTCCAATGGTACTTGCTATAACTTAATAGAGCTACGCACATGGAAAGCCCGGTGATCTGTTCCCATAAACATAACACTAATGATTGTTCGTTAAATCCACCGTTAAAGTTGGACATTGACAAGCCTAGTTTCGTAGTCACGACAAATAGCAAAGGAAAAACAATGACAATACCTACCAGGGCTATTCTAAAGAATTGCTTCCCGGTTCGGGGTGAGAGCTGATCTAACCATTGGTTCTGTTGAGCTACGATACCTACTACAAATAAGGCCACATATTGCGGGAAGTAACAAAGCTGAAAGCCAACGGGGCTGAGTACCCAGCCCACAGGAAAGACTAACCGAACGATGAAACTGATCAAGCCCACACTGACAGCAAACCAAAGAATGTGTATTCCAGAAGGTAGCTTCCTCGTGTACTGCAGCGAGAACCGAAGTCGAAACAAGACATACATCACATTAAACAGTAGCAAAGCAGCCACAAACCACAATACACCCGGATCGATCCAATTATCATAACCTGCTATAAACTGGAGAAACGTGGCCTGCTGATGGTGCCCGTAACGATACACGAGAAAATTCATCACCGGCGAAAGAAGAAGCGAATAGAAAACCAAAGGAATACCTAAACGCTTCAGGCGATCCAACACAAACTTTTGGGCTCCTTTCCTTTGGTAAGAGGGTTCAATAAAGTAGGAAGAAAGCAGAAAGAATAGACCCATGAAAAAGGATTGGTTCGTAGCGACAAATAGGGCCAGTCCCACTTTGGCCCAAACCTGAGTAGTCGGCTGCTGGTAATACCACCCGCCAGGAGCACCATAGGTAATGGCAATATGGTGCAGAATGACTAGGGCCGTTAGAAGTATCTTGTCGTAATCCAGGTAATAAATTTTTGACGGAATCTTCCCTACCGATAGTGAAGTAGAATCTGATGGCATAAAACGAGAAAATAGATTAGGTCTCTGAATGTTTTAATTACATAAGCCTTAGGCTCTAACACGTCCACAATATTGCCATAAAGAGTCATAATAATCGCTTTTACAATTCCGTACTTCGGGGATTTGTCTTACTTCAGCTCTAGTTAGATGAGATACTACTTTCGCGTAGGGCTGTTAGCCTGAAGATGCAGAACGCCTCCATAAGCGTCAATACAATTAACGGGAACTCTATACTGCTTTAATAGTCTGATTACAAGCAGAAAACACTGTAAATGACCTTCCAGGTAGAAAAATAATCTGTCCATCGGCAAACCGTTCCTTTATCCGAATACGTACTTATCTATTGCCAATAAACCGGCAATTTTACATCACTGAATCGGTCAGAAGAGTGGCGGCTTTGACGACCGATGACGTCTACTAAGGCCTACCTACGACGGTAGATAGGTCTTTATAAAGCCCATCTGCGACGGCAGATGGGCTTTTTGATTAAGCGAATACACTAACCGTTACCCATGAACGAAGCGAATAGCCCTTGGCTCTAGTAGTCCCATTAGACCTTCGCTACCCTATGATAGGTTACAAGAAAGAGAGCTTGCTGCTATTAAAAATGAGTTTACCACTGGCCCAATAGCTTAGTAGAAATCAAAGTTATCTTCACGTGTATTAATACAAGTGTTCCTCCCCTCCACCTTTTCGTATGAAAATATTACTACTAGGAGCCACTGATCGAACCGGGAGAGAAGTCCTTAGACAAATTCTGGACGCAGGAATTTGGGTCAATGTGGTGGTGAGGAAGCAACGAAAATTAAAGCTGATTCATTCTACTCTTATCGTATTTGAAAGTGAAGTTCTTGATCCGGAAGTTCTTAGGAATGCGATGCAAGGTTGTGACGCTGTACTAAGTACCCTTAATATTTCAAGATACTCTGACTTTCCCTGGAGTTCTTTGCGAACCCTGAGACTTTCTTATCTAACACCCTTCAAAAGGTTCTTACGATTGCGGCTGACTTAAACTAATTGTCATTAGTGCATAGGGCGTCCATGAAACTCGGCAAGACATTACGTTTTGGTACCGCTGCTGGTTGATTGATCGAAGTAATATCGGTGCTTTAGAAGGCTATCTGCGAGTAAGTGGAAGGGGGGAGAAGCGTTCGGAAAACGTATCAAGGTTAGGGAGACATCGTCTGGCGTCATCGTTTACGGCAGAGAAGATTTTGTTTGACGAATACTTGCGTCACTTCTGAGGTATTCCAAAGCAACCTTCTAGACGAAAAAAGCCCGGCATTCGCCGAGCTTCCTTCGTTTTCTCATCTTCGTGCTGGTACTACTCAGGTTAAAGTTGATCCTCTTCAGAGGCTTGGCCTTTTTCTAGGCCCTGTATCTGTAAATAGGCGTTCAAATAATTCCGTAGGTGGATGATTTGAGGCGTTTCTAGATGTGCTACGATTTCACCACTGGTTTCGTCTTCATCTTCCCGGTTCACGATAAGGCTTAAGGTCAATCCGGCATCAGTAGACAATTCAAAGTCTTCTACTTGAATCTCTACAAAGTCCACTTCACTGGGCACCCCTTCGAGGCCGGGTTCAAAAATAGTCAAGGAGCCTGCATCACAGGCCAGATTTAAACGTCCCATTGAGGTATTGTTTAGTTATACACTCTCAAAGATAGAGCTAGATAAACCCGACTCTACTAAGCTTGGTTGCTCTTCTGAAATGCTTCAATTCAATATTGCTTTCATAAAAGATTTATCTATAGGGCCTTTCGGGTGTCACAAAGACTAGTAAGACATTCCATTCTCAGTCAAGTAAAAAAGTTTATAAGTATCAGAGCTAGAACCTACGTAATGCTTTTCCTGGGAGCGGATATTTTCCCGCGATAAGCCCCTAGAGTCGCTAACGGCCTACGAAAATGTGTTAGCATTAATTGAATCGGCTACGAGCCGCCTTATAGCAAAAAGAGGCTAACCTATTACGAGCTTTTGTTAGCTGGTGATGGATTCTTATGCCGTTTCGGAAGTAATGTTCAGGAGGGTGTACGTTGTATAATCAACCGTTATACAACGTACACCCTCCTGAACATTACTAGTAAAACGTACCTAAAAAGACAGTTCAGTCGGCCTCTTTCTCCCAGTTCGTTTGCTAAAAGCCCTTTCTACTAGCTAGTTCCGTAGGCTACGATTTTGCAACTCCTTCCAAAGGGCCTTACGCTTTTTGGTATAATCCATCAAGGTCGGAATTATCGCCCAACTGGTCACGGCTACCAAGTAGGATTCCAGTACAAAAGCCAACCCAGCAATTATGGCTACCAGTAGGATCATAAGAAGACTTATTTGTTGCATTTTAGCTTTTCGGGTCAATAACTGATCATTAGAACGCTGCTGGAGGCTAGCTGGGTTGTACGAGCAGGAAGTAAGAATCGAGGTCATCGTTTCATTCGTTTGAACCTCAAATTAATACACTTTCTAATGCGGTTAACCAGGCAAAGGGATGAGAGGTCTTCTGATGGGCTAACGGGAGCCCTTAGCAAACGACTTGGCCTCTTCCCTATCTTCATTTGAGGCTTGTTTGCTTGGGTTCAAGCAGATCCCAGCGGTTGCCGTATACATCTTCAAAAACAGCAACCTTGCCGTAATTTTCCTCTTTCGGGGGCCTAATGAACCGGATACCCGCTTGCTGGAATGCCCGATAATCCCTTTCGAAATCATCCGTGTAGAGGAAGAGAAACACGCGTCCCCCGGTTTGATTGCCAATACGGCTTTCCTGAGTGGTACCGTCTGCTTTGGCTAGCAGTAGAGCACAGGAACCATCGCCTTTGGGAGCTACAATCACCCAGCGTTTGGTCTCGCTTAGCTTCGTATCTTCCAGTAAGGTGAAGCCTAGCTTACGCGTGTAAAAGTCAATGGCCTCATCGTAATCGCGGACCACTAGTGTC
This sequence comes from Siphonobacter curvatus, assembly GCF_002943425.1. NCBI lineage: Bacteria > Pseudomonadati > Bacteroidota > Cytophagia > Cytophagales > Cytophagaceae > Siphonobacter > Siphonobacter curvatus. The sequence continues at coordinate 144,782 of NZ_PTRA01000008.1, read as the reverse complement.
AGGTGAGCAATGCGTTGGTTCATACCAGAGGAGTCATAAACGTATCAAGCTACCGGAGAGTATCTACTAACACGTACCCTTTCATAGTAGAAAGAGTACTGGCAGCCGTATTTATTGACACGGTTGCCAGGAAGCTGATTCACTAACAATTAAAGGACGAGACCGATGTTCATTGGACAGTATTCAATAGCCTCCGCATTTTCTCGTTTCTCTCGTACAGGATCGTAATGATACGTCAAATAGAAGATAGTATCGGTCTTTTTGAATTCGTCTGGAAGATCAAGCACTGCGGCTCCATACACCACATTACCCCTTTCGGGATATGGATTAGGCATGCCCGGCTGAGGTTCTAGAAAGTCAACGATTGAAGCCCTGACCGGGCAATAAGGTAGCTTATACTGAACAGCCACACACCTACTGGGCCCGAGAACTTCCGCTTTATCTTTTGAACAGGTGATTAGAGTAAAGGCTAGCAAACCGACGAACCAAACGGAAGTTCTCATAGGTACAGAGTGATTGGTTAGCGTATAGACCCTAAAGTTGCTTTAAATGTTGGAATGACCCTTTTAAAGCAACACCGCTAGGTACAGGCTTTGAAAGCCTGTACCTAGCGGTCAGAGTGATTTTCCTAGAAAAGCTGTACTTGCCCTGACCCCTACTTCGATTTAGCAAAATGATCATAGGCCAACTTAGCAATGTCAGCTATGATTTGTTCATTTTTGTCAATGCCTTCCGTTGAGTTCGCTACGAATACACTAATGGCGATGTGTTTGCCGTTGGGTAAGGCAATAAAGCCGACATCATTAACCGCACCCATCATTCCTTCCTTGTTCGTACCCGAGGTGCCCGTCTTGTGAGTCACTAAGGTACCCGCAGGCAGTAATTTCTTGAGTCGATTTTCACCCGTAACCGTTCCGGTCATTACTTTCCATAAGAAATCATGACTACCCTTCGAAAGAATTTTTTGCTGATAAAATAACTTCAGTAGATCGAGCATCGCCGCCGGTGTGGTCCAGTTGGTATACTGAACGTCCCAGTTTCCCTTCGCCTGCATGGTTTCTTCTGTCTCTCGAATAGCCACTTCTTTAATACCCAACTGGTGAATAAAGGTATTGACGTTCGTAGGGCCACCCAGCAGCCTAAAGAGGTAATCGCAGGCACTGCCGTCGCTCTCAGCGACCATATAGCGGATGATCTCAGACAAGGGCAGATCTATATCAGCGTTCGGATGATCTTCTCCCATCGGACTGTGCAAACCGGGTACGATGTCACTCTTTTTCACGTGCATCTTTTGATCAAGTTTGAACCGTCCTTTATCGACTTCCTTGAGTACAGTTAACGCCACATGAAACTTATACACACTCTGCATCGGCAAGTGTGTATCGCCATTGAGGAATACGGTCTGCTTGGTATTAAAATCGTAGATACCCACCCCAACGGTTGCTTTTTTGCCTTGGAGGAGTTGTTCAATTTGGGTCTGCAAGGGCTTTACCTGGGCCTGCAGTTGTGACAGCGTAAAGAATAAGCCAAAAACTAGTAAGAAGGGGATTCGCATCAGTGTAATGAATGAAGATAGAAAATGAATGGAAAGAGAATTCGATTGAAAAGATAAATTATTTATATCTAAAATCCCTGTAAATACGATAACTAGCCGTAGATAATTAGAGGGGTGAGACTTATGGGGCAGCAGGCCTGCGTAATGCTGTCTAGCGATTCCTTCTTATCGTCTTTGTTTTTCTTTTAACGCGTAGGCATAGGTCCAAAGATCCTCGTAGATTCCGAAGTAGTACTTGAAAAGAGCTTTGTCCGTCAGCGTGGTATTGCTAAAGAGAATGACGGCTACATCTTTGGTCAAATCCGCCAGCATTTCTGTTTTTACACCGGGATCCGTACCGCCGTGGCCAATTTTTGTGGCTTTATCTTTGGTAGCCCAGAATATTCCGGAATTCAGTCTACTCAGGTCCACATTAACGGGCTTGTTTTCCGGCGTAAACTGGTAGCGTTGCATGGTCTCAACGCTCGTTTTTTGCAGGATTCGTTTACCCTGATAGGAGCCGTCGCCCAAGAGGGCAATGAAAAATTGGGACAAATCCGCTACCGAACTCCGGACACCCCCGTCAGGATACGTAGCTTCCCCGTACCAGGGAATTAATTTTAACGTATCCGTCTGGTTATCGTACAGCTTGGAATGGCTGGCCGGATCGATTTCCCGAAGAAACCAAGCGGTCTGTTTCATTCGTAAGGGCTTGAAAATCCACCGTTTGCTGTATTCATTCAAAGGCATCCCTACGGCCTGCTCTACGATATAGCCCGCTAGGGCAGCGGCTATATTGGAATATTCCCGGTAAGAGCCCGGCTTATGGTTCAAGAAGTTTTCTTTCGCGTAAAACTTCCCCTGAGGATCAAAATAGCTTTTCAAAAATTCTCCCAGTGGGGTAGGGTGATCTCCTCCGTAGAAATACGTACTGTCGTAAATGGGTGTTCGGTCGGTAATACCTGACGTATGCGTACCCAGGTTGCGGAGCGTAATCTTCTGCGTAGGATAATAAGGATTAATAACTTTGAAAGGCAGATAAGTATTAATATCCTCATCTAAAGACAGCTTTTTATCTTCGATTGCCTTCATCATACAAACGCCGGTGAACGTTTTGCTGATCGAAGCGAGGTTAATAACCGTATGCGGCGTAAAAGGTGTCTTTTTTTCAAGATCGGCATATCCATAGCCCTTCATCCATACTACTTTTCTGTGAATGATGATGGCAGCAGCCAGACCAACTGTCCCGGATTCCTTTCTCTTTTTTTCGAGCAGTGAATCCAACTCATGAGCCGTCCATGGAGAACTTGAAATTTGGCCCGTTCCGGGCACAAAAGACAGCAGAAAAAGTACTGAGCTGAGGATCAATCGAAAGGACTTCATGGGGTAATTCGAAGATTTCATTTCTTTTCACAGAAGCTAGCGTAGGTAGGAAACCGTTTACCTGGTGGCCATCCAACCTATTGCTGACAAAGAAAACACGGAGAGCGTATTAAAAATCGCTGTACTTATAGACGATGACTAAACGACGACGAATAACCCTCAATGGTTGATAGAAGCACACCGACGTTACTTTTCCCGCATACATCGTCGCTTATTTTCTGTTGAACGCCGAAAGCTGATTGCTATATTCGAGTAACTTACTTTTGGGCATGTCGCTACTGGATAAAATCATTGCGTATAGTTCGTCGCACCGATTGCTGAGCCATATCGTATTCTGGCTGTTAGTTGCTGTTATCTTCCTCAATCGTTACGATATCGAGGAGTTTGAGGAGCTTGATAAAATTCTTTATCGGCATTGTTACTACATAACGGTTACCATGATTGCCTCCTATTTCGTAGCCTATCTTATCATTCCTCAGTTACTTAATCCGGATCGTTATTACATGATCCCTCTTTTATTCCTTGCGGGAAGCTATCTAATTTCAGTACTATCCCGGATAGCCGTCATTTATTTAGTCGAACCGTTGATTAGGACACCTCCTTTTAAGCAGGAATCTATCGGGGAGATTATGACGGATATTCCGAAGCTGGTTATGCATTATTTCGCATTGTCTTTTTCCATGGCCTGGATTTTCGCTTTTGCCAAGTTAATGAAGGATCAGTACATCGGGCAAAAGCGACGTTTAGTGTTAGAAAAGGAAAAAGCTCAGGCCGAATTATACGCCTTGAAAGCACAGCTTAATCCTCATTTTCTTTTCAATACGCTTAATAATATTTATTCCTTATCTCTGATTAATTCGCCCGTAACTTCTCAATCCATTGCAGACCTTTCCGGAATACTAGATCATGTACTGTATCGCTGCAATCAGCCATTTGTACCCATTTCCGGAGAGATTAATCTTATTAAAAATTACCTTGCTCTGGAAAAATTAAGGTATGATGAGCGGCTTCGGATCAACTTTACTCATTATATCGACCAAGATGCCCGTATTACACCGCTGATCCTGTTATCTCTGGTTGAAAATGCATTTAAGCATGGCACAAGCGATGACCTAGAAAATCCGGTAATTGATATTGCACTTGATCTCAGCGATCAAATCTTTCGTTTCAAAATTACCAATGATTTTGTAGCGGAGCCGGGCCAAACTTACGGTGATCGAATTGGACTGGCGAATATTCGGAAGCAGTTGACGTTAGTCTATAAGGATGACCATAGCCTGCTGGTTTCAGCCGAGCATAATCACTTCGACGTTACGCTACAAATCAATTTGAGGAACTATTGCTAAGCCTATGAAAGTACGATGTCTTCTGGTGGATGACGAACCCTTGGCCATCAACCTAATCAAAAACCACTTATCTCATCTGGATAGCTTTGAAGTAGTAGCCAGCTGTCCCAATGCGGTTAAAGCCCTGGAGGTACTTCGGTCAACACCCGTGGATCTTTTGTTCTTGGACATTAATATGCCTAAACTTACGGGACTGGAGTTTCTCCGAGCCTTAAAAAATCCGCCTGCCGTGATTATTACGACTGCCTATCGGGAATATGCACTGGACGGATATGACCTGGATGTAGTGGACTATTTGCTAAAACCTATCACTTTCAATCGATTCATCAACGCAATAGACCGTTACCTGAGACGTATAGCAGTGGTCAATCCGGTTGAATCCGTAGCCAGTCAGTCATTTTTGCATGTACGTGCTGCGGGTAAAATCCACCGTTTGCCCTTAGATCAGATTCTGTTCATTGAAAGTGTTAAGGATTATTTAGTCTTTCACATGCCCGATCATACCATCACGGCCAAGTACAAAATTGGGGCCATGGAATCAGAAATAAAGAGTAGGTCTTTTTTACGGGTACATCGATCGTTTATCATCAACACCGATAAGATCAGTTCTTATACCGCCAGCGAGATTCAACTGGGGAAAATCGAGATTCCGATTGGGGCAAGCTATAAGGAATACGTGTATAAATTACTGGAAAGTAGCAAGCTTAATTCTTAGCAATCGAACTAACCTTCATCAGAGTTGATAGGGGCAAGTTTCTTTTACAAATAGCGTAGTTTTAAGCGGTACTCATCAAGGATAACCGTATCGCTTCCTCATACAGAAATAAGTTCATCCTGATGAAATACGCCACTTTGCCAATTACCCTGTAAGTCATTCCAGCCACAACGAACCATTCCTTTAAATACGCGGGGACGAGGCGTCATTTCAATACTGCTAAGATCCCTCGTTTCAATGAGTTCCCGGTCCATATCCTGATCCATGCGGTTTTCTAATACTTCCCGGATTATATCCAGCTCTTTAGACCATTTTACCTTTTCGCCTACTTCGAATTTGCGTATCATAACGAGTTACGTTTATCTGTAAATCTGCTTAGACGATCTTGTAAATGCTAGCTAAAAAGGACGACCACCTTATCGCTTACGCATTCCATTTATCGAGAAAATTTATCCATTTATCGGGCAAATAATACCAAATAACGAATAGTAACAATATTTTTTAGCCTCCATGCGTGCTTTGTTAGGTAATCCGTATTCGTCCTGCCCTCTTAGAAACGGTTACCATTCAGTATTGACTCTGTTTCTGTAAAAGTAAATAACTGATATTCATTATTCCCAGCCGCTACGGGAAATGAATTAACCCCACCTTTAATACGTATAGACTTTGTCTGTTTTATACGGGCAAAATCTGTAGCTCTATTTCCGTTATGAAAAAGATTATTTATTTACTGCTTATGGCTATTGTCCTGGGAGTAATCGGCGGCTTACTCGAAAGTCATACACAAACACATGCCTCTTCACCAGGGGCCCATACCTCCCGTTAGAAGAGGTGTCATCGTTGGAAAGGATCGCGGCTGGAGTCACATACGACTTCCACGCCGTCCAAGATGCTTTGCAATAAAAAAACCGTCCGGCAAGGCCAAACGGTTTTTCAAGAATTAACCCACACCTTTAACTTAATCGGTGAATGACAAAGTTAGGGAGAGAATAGCCTGAAAACAGGATTATTCCTCCCTATTTTCATTTTATTACCATTTGTTAGTAAAAAAGAGTATTTTTTTGAATATATTTTCCTATTAACCTTCTAACTAGGGCTTTTCTTTTACAAAATTCTCCTCTAGTCCAAGCCCAGTACAACCTGATATTTTTTCTTTCCTGCTTCTCTTAACGTTAGGGTTAAAAAGTCGGTATAACTCGACATACTGAATTCCTGAAATTTTTCACCCGAGAATTCATCACTTTGCCAGCCATCCAGGCACGTTTTCATTTGCTGTATATATTCTTTGTGGACTTGCAAAGCCTGTTCTTTCGTAGGAAATTCTGCCAGAATCGTTTGATACTTCATTTTTTCCTGTTCGGTTTCCAATAAAATTTCGGAAGGCTTTCCGGGTAGAAAGGCAAAGGCGGTCTGGTAATGTTCCGTTATGCCCGCTTTCTTATCCGTACGAGTTTTCTTTCCTTTAATCCGCGAAAAATGATCTTGGTGCTGGGCTAGCAAAAAGTGAATCCGATCACAGAAACTCGCCGTTTCTGCGGGTAAGACAGATTCCGACGGAAGCAGGTATTTTCGGATCAGATAATCTCCCGTCTGGTTCGGATCGGTTGAGGAGATTCGCAACGTGTACGTACCAGACGCGGGTACTGTATATTTCAGTTTCTGGATACTAAAGCCCGGAAACTCTTCATGATCCGTTTGAGTCGTTACTTGTTTATCGGGCGTTTCCAGGGAAAAGGAAACGCGGTACCAATCCGAAGCTACTTCCAGCCGTACTTCCTCTCCGGCGTTTAGGGTCAGGGTATAGGAATCCGCGTAGCGTTTCTCAGCATCTGCTGCATCTGTTTTACTCAAAGTGCCTTTCACTACATCATACGCAAACGCCTGCCCAGCCTGCAAGGGATGAGCATCCAGAGCGGTTTGCGAAGCGGCAGGAGCCTTTACGGTTACCGTTCCTTTCTTACGGACCGGCTTACGTTTTTTTACTTGCTGAGCAAAGCTGGTAAAGGCTAGTAAGCTCAATACTAATAATAAAAAGGATTTTCTCATACACGACAGGAGAAGGGGTTTGAAACAAGAACGCAGACAGAAGCTAGCTTCTGTCTGCGTCCGGTATAAAAAAATAAGAATACTACATCCGTACCAGTTGATTGCCCCGTAAAACCGGCAGGACATCATACAAGTCATGTTGTAGACAATACGAAATGTCTTTGTGAATGCCTAATCGGTGCAGGCGGCGTACGTGGGAAGAATTAGCGACAAAGCCCAGTAAATCATTTTGAGCTCCTACGTACAAGCGTTGAGCCATCATAGCGGCGTCTTCGGAAATCATGAAGTCATTCTGCAACCGATTCACCAACGCTCCGGCAAACAGGGTATCTTCCAGGTTGGGTTTGCCTTTCCAGCCCGCACATAGCACCAGCACGTCGTACTGCTGCGTTCGCAGATAGGCTGCTAATGCTTCCAGGTTCAGAAATGACCCAATCATCACTTTCACTGCAGCCCGCGACTTAGTAATAGCCAGCGTACCATTTGTAGTGGTTACGGCAATGGTCGAACCGACAAACTTTTCGTTCATGTAACTGAAGGGAGAGTTATCCAGATCGAAACCATCGGGAGTCATGCCGTTGCGTTCTGCAGCGGCGTAGTAGCCCTGATCGCGTAGTTTAACACACTCATCGATACTCGCCACTGGAATAATCGATTGTACGCCATATGCGAAGCCAGTAACCATACAGGAAGTGGCCCGAAAAATATCCACAACCACAACAATAGCATTATCAATTTTGTGCTGATACAGCAACTCGGGAGTCAGGCAGACGTCTATTTGTTTCATTCGTGATGGGCCACGCGGAGTCATCTACTCCAATTCGCGGCGGCAAAGATACTGAATGTTAGGAGGGAAGCGGTACATCTGGCTAACAATACCGGGATTAACCAGACTTTACCAGTCGAAATCCAATCCCAGACTATTTTTTAATTCGAGCAGAGCGGGATTTTTCTCAGCGAGATAATTAAATTTTTCGGCCTGCGTATAGGGCTGACGACTCGTTTGATGTTCAACCAGAAAGCCGTGAATTTGAATTTGACCGTTCTTTAGCGTCTGCCGCAGGTACGTCAGCAAGTCCGTTTTCAAATCGCTGAGTAGTTCCAGTTGTACCGGATTGTCCAGCCCTAACTGAATAACGTGCCCTTCCAGGGTGAAAACACGATCCAGCATAACCACTTCCGTCATCGAGCCTTTTCCCCGACGAATTTCTACGAATTCTGCCCAGGCCTTGTGGAGGTCTTCTTCCGTATACGGCTGTCGAAGTTGAATAATGGCCTCTTTCTGTTCCGAAGAAGCTTCTGATTTCTCCTCGAAATTATTCAGGTCAATGGTCACCTTCAACCGGGAACTACCGTTCATCGCTTTGACTGGGCGAGCAGGCGGTGGAGGCGTAACCGGCTCCGCAGGCACTTCTGCCACCACGGGTGGAGCTATTACGGGAGCAACCACAGGGGTTGGCTCAGGTGCAGGCGTTTCTGCTACGACAGCAGGAAGGACCGGCGTAACAACCGGGGGAGGAGTAACGGCCGTTTGGCTAACTACGGGTGACGTTACGGGTTCAGTTGACTTTTTTTTTTCGGCTTCTTCCGTATCGGACTGCGTAGGCAACCCGGCCAGATTGAGTACGGAAGGCAGGTGAGCCATCTTCGAAAGCGTAATCTCAACGTGCAGCCGTTGCTGTTTCGCCTGTTTGTAATTGATGTCGCACTGACTGCCCAGGCTCATCGCCGATAGTAGGAACGACAGCGAGGTTTTCGCCGATTGTTCGAGGTAACGATTCTGGACCGATTCAGAAACTTGTAATAAGCGTACCGTCGATGGATCTTTACAGACCATCAGATTTCGGAAATGCTCGATTAACCCGACCACAAACTGGTGTCCGTCGAAGCCTTTTCGCAGAATTTCGTCGAACAGGAGCCAGGTCTGGGGTACACTTCCTGCCAACAAAGCATCAGTCAGGCGGAAGTAATAATCGTAGTCCAGAATGTGCAGGTTATTCAATACATCGTGGTAATGAATCTGACCATCCTTAGAAAAGGTAACGTTCAAATCGAACATCGACAAAGCGTCCCTTAACCCACCGTCGGCTTTCTGAGCGATCAGCTCCAGAGCATCGTACTCCGCTATAATGTCTTCTTGCTGAGCGATCGAGGCCAAGTGATCGGCCATATCCTTGATCTGAATCCGGTTGAAATCAAAAATCTGACAACGACTCAGAATCGTGGGCAGAATTTTGTGTTTCTCCGTCGTCGCCAGAATGAAAATGGCGTAGCTCGGCGGCTCTTCCAACGTTTTTAGAAACGCATTAAAGGCACTCGTCGAAAGCATGTGTACCTCGTCAATGATGTACACTTTTTTACTACCCATCTGGGGCGGATAGCGTACCTGATCGATCAGGTTCCGAATGTCTTCGACGGAGTTGTTGGAGGCCGCATCCAATTCGTGTACGTTCAGCGAAGCATTGTTCTGAAACGCCACGCAGTTTTCACATTCCCCGCAGGGTTCTACGTGATCGTCCAGACGAAGGCAATTGATCGTTTTTGCCAGAATACGGGCACAGGTCGTCTTGCCTACGCCCCGTGGACCGCAAAACAAAAAGGCCTGAGCCAGGTGATGGGTTCGAATGGCGTTTTTGAGCGTCGTTGTAATGTGCGACTGTCCCACTACCGAATCGAATGTCACCGGACGATACTTCCGTGCCGAAACCACAAACTGCTTATCTTCCATGCCGTGAAGTTACGAACGGATTTTCGTTTGTCCTTCGGGAAAGGGCCAGCTTGTTCCTCAAAAAAAGCGGCGACAAGGCTCCGTTTTTTGCGAAGATTTGCCGCCGTCCTTCTGTTCCTCAAAGCGTTACGAAAAAAGGATTACCGGATCGTAAATTCTTCTTCCGGTAAATTTTCAATCTGGTTGTACACGTCATCGATCAGCAGATACGCATCAATCGATTGCAGGTGCACCATATCCGAACCGTGCTCAGCCTGTAGTACCAGAGCCCAGTGCTGCGACTCATTTTTTCGCCATAGCTCGGCATAGATGCGACGGGAATCCACCACCAGATATTCCTGCAGACTTTCGAGACTCCGGTAGTTTTCAAACTTACTCCCCCGGTCGTAATTACTACTACCCGCCGAAGAAACTTCAATCAATACCGTCGGGTTCAGCAGCGTATCGACCTGATCGTCCGAAAATTGGGGTTCACCCGCCGTAATGGCCAAATCGGGATACGTGTAGAAATTCTTGTCGGCTACGAAAACTCGCTGATCGTCCGTGAAACAATGCCCGCTTCCCCGTTCGCTTAACTGCTCTTGGATAGCCCGGCTCAGGTTGGCCTGAATGGCATCGTGTACGCTAACGGTGTCGGCCACTCGCTCATTCAAACTACTCATGGCCAGGAGCTGGCCGTTGAAATACTCGCTTCGTACGGTTGTGGTACGCTCGATTTGCAGGTATTCTTCCTGACTAATAAATGTTCGCTGAAGGTTAGCCATAATGCATGATTTATTTAGAAGTACGAACACAAGTAACTCAAAAATTTTTTGCCAGCTACCTACGCTTAGACGTTGCCCTCTTGCAAATGTTTAGCATAAACGAGCAGAGCTTCCCGATGCCCGTAACATTTCCAGTCATTTCTTTGGCGATTCCAAAATTCCCGGATACTTTTGCCGGGTCTATTGAACACCATGGCAACTTTTCTGTACACGGCTTCTTATTATTACTACTACGCCAACGCGTAGAGCCGGGTAGGAAATTGTCTTTTCAGAAAGCATCGTCACATTCCGCAGCCGGCCCGTATGGAGTCGGTTTTTTTGTTTTATACCCAACAACATGGCAACGATTCAGCCCGCCCAGCGGCTCAACCTAGTACAGGAGTACTACTTTTCGACGAAACTTAAGGAAATCGCCGAAATGAAGAGCCGCGGCCTCGATGTGATTAACCTTGGTATTGGTAGTCCGGATTTACCTCCTTCGCCCGAAACCATCGAGGCATTGAGTAACTCCGCTCACAACCCAAAGCATCACGCGTATCAAAGTTACGTTGGGCTTCCGGCTCTGCGTCAGGCTTTTGCGGGCTGGTACCAAACGTATTTCCACGTGGAGCTTAACCCGGCGAATGAAATTCTGCCATTGATTGGATCGAAAGAAGGAATCATGCACATCGCCATGAGCTACCTCGAACCGGGTACAATCGCTCTGGTGCCCAATCCAGGCTATCCGACTTATCGGGCGGCTTCCTTGCTGACGGGTGCGGAAGTACAGGATTACGAATTGTCGGCGGAAAACGGCTGGCTGCCCGACCTGAAAGCCCTGGCTCAAACAGACCTTTCCCGCGTACGACTGATGTGGGTAAACTACCCACACATGCCAACGGGTGCTCAGGCGACCCCCGCCTTGTACGAAGAATTAGTAGCCTTCGGGAAGGAACATCATATTCTGATTGTCAACGACAACCCCTATAGTTTTGTATTGAATGAAACCTATCAGAGCATTCTTTCCGTACCCGGTGCGAAGGAAGTAGCTTTGGAGCTGAACTCCCTTTCCAAATCGCACAACATGGCGGGCTGGCGAATGGGTATGCTGGCGGGTGGAGCCGAACACGTTTCGAATGTGCTCCGCTTTAAATCGAATATGGATTCGGGGATGTTTCTGCCCTTGCAGGAAGCGGCCATTCAGGCCCTGGCGAATCCGCCGTCCTGGTACGCCGACCTCAACGCAATTTACCGCGAACGGCAGAAGAAAGTATTTGAATTACTCGATTTACTGGATTGCACTTACGATCCCCAACAGACGGGCATGTTTGTCTGGGCCCGAATTCCGACTTCGTACGCTGATGGCTACGCTCTGTCGGATGAAATTCTGTACAAAGCCAACGTCTTTATTACGCCAGGGGGCATTTTTGGCTCCCAGGGCAATGGGTACATCCGAATTTCGCTGTGTGCGGAGGTAGAGGTTTTCAATGCCTCAATTTTACGCATTCGGCATATAAAAGGTATTTGTTAGGTTTCACCCCGCTGAACACTGAAAACCGTAAACTGAAAACTACGAAGATGACGATCGCAATTGTGGGTATCGGATTAATTGGGGGCTCGATGGCTCTTGCTCTCAAAGAATCCGGCTATGCTCAAACCATCATTGGGGTGGATAAACAGGTCGAACACGTGGTGAAGGCTCTTGAGCTGAAACTAGTCGATAAAATGGCCTTGCTCGATGATGCCATTAACCAGTCAGACCTTATTATACTGGCCGTACCCGTCGATGGGTTGCTGAGCCTGCTTCCTTACGTACTGGATCGGATTGATAAACAGATTGTGATCGACGTGGGCTCCACCAAACGCCCAATCGTTGAAGCAGTCAAGAATCATCCCAACCGACGTAGGTTCGTGGCCACGCACCCGATGGCGGGTACGGAGTATTCCGGGCCTGAAGCAGCCGTCCAGGGTTTATTCACCGGAAAATACAACGTCATCTGCGACGCCGCCGACTCGGATTCGGACGCCGTTGCTACCGTGAAGGAATTGTACGAAGCCATCGGTATGAAGATTACGGAACTTGATTCCGTCTCGCACGATGTCCATACGGCTTACATTTCACACATTTCGCACATTTGTTCGTTTGCCCTGGCGTTAACCACACTGGAGAAAGAGAAAGAAGCCAATCGCATCTTCGAACTGGCGAGTTCGGGTTTTGCCAGTACGGTTCGTCTGGCGAAAAGCTCACCCGAAACCTGGATTCCCATTTTCCGGCAAAACCGAGAAAATATCCTGGACGTCCTCGATGAATACATTAATAACTTATTGAAATTCAAGGGATTAATGCTATCAGACAGTTACGAAAAATTCCAGAGTTATCTGAAAGAAGCGAACGATATTCAGCGAATTCTGGAGTAGCGGTTAGTTGATGGTTGTTAGTTATTGGTTGATAGATGTTGGTTGATAGATGCTTGCCTTGCTAGTTGATTGCGGATCAGAGCATCAAGCGTTTACCAACAACCCTTAACGAAAAGCCAATAACTATCAACATTTTTTTACAGAGATTGCTGATTTTCAAAAGAATTTCTTACCTTTGCAGTCCATTTTTCAGGACCAAACATAAGTAAGAAATGTACGCAATTGTCGAGATCGCAGGTCAGCAATTTAAAGTCGAAAAAAACCGCTACCTCTACACGCATCGTTTAGCGGGTGAGGAGGGTGCTGCCCTTGTGCTGGATAAGGTTCTGCTGGTGGACAATGACGGTGTAATTACAGTAGGTGCTCCCACCGTAGCGGGTGCCACTGTTTCAGCCAAGATCCTTAACCACGTTCGTGGAGAAAAGGTCATTGTCTTCCGCAAGAAACGCCGCAAGGGGTATCAGAAGCAAAACGGCCACCGTCAAGACCTGACGAAAATCTTAATCGAAGAAATTTCATTGTAATTAGTTGATTGTAATTGGTTGCTGGCAGGTCCACCAACTGAAAACTATCCACTAAAAACCAAACAAGATCATGGCACACAAAAAAGGGGTCGGTAGCTCCAAAAACGGCCGGGAATCGGAAAGTAAACGTCTCGGCGTAAAGATCTTCGGCGGACAAGCAGCCATCGCTGGTAACGTGCTGGTTCGTCAACGCGGAACCCAACACAATCCGGGTCGCAACGTAGGTATTGGTAAAGACCATACGCTATTTGCTTTAACGGACGGAGTCGTTGAATTTAAGAAAGGCCTGAAAGGTCGTTCTTTCGTTAGCGTACTTCCCGTAGCTGTTGAAGCGGAAGCGTAGTTTACCATCCGGTAAAATCATTAAAAAAGCCTGTCTGACTTGTTCGGACAGGCTTTTTTGGTTTCGGTTTATGGTTTTCTCTCTTCAGTGCATAGAAGGCTGTTTTCAGCATACAAGGCAGGTTGCTTGGCAATTACTAAGCATTATAAATCTGAAGCCCTACCCATTATTCCCGTAAAACCTATAATTAGGGAAACTCAACGCTCCCCTTTTGTGTTCGATTAAAAGCTATACATTAGAAACTCCCAGCATTATGCTCCGACCGCAGGTACTTATTTATACGGAAACCACTCCGAACCCAAATTCAATGAAGTTTGTTATTAACTTCGAATTGGTACCCGAAGGTGTTTCCTTTGATTTTGCTTCTCCTTCCGAGGCTATTTCACCGGAGAAAAACTCTCCACTGGCCGTTGAGCTGTTCGGATATGACTGGGTACAACGCGTATTCATTTCCTACAATTTTGTTACCGTCACCAAGAACGACGAAACGGAATGGGAAGAAGTACTCTTCGATACCAAGCAATTGATTAAACGGTACATGGATAGTGGTAAACCGGTGCTGACGAAGGCCGCTGCCGAGACACAGCACGAAGCCATTAATGCTGAGCAGGACAGTGATACGATTATTAAGATTAAAGCGGTACTCGATCAATACGTGAAGCCTGCCGTAGAAATGGACGGTGGAGCCATTACGTTCTCTTCGTTTCAGGAAGATACCGGTATCGTTAAACTTTTATTACAGGGCTCCTGTAGCGGATGTCCTTCTTCTACCATGACGCTGAAAGCAGGCATTGAAAATCTGCTGACCCGCATGGTTCCGGAAGTAAAACTGGTTGAAGCCGAAGGCGTATAATAGCAATCAGTCTTTTCAGACTTTCCTTTTCCCCAAGAAAGCAAAAGCCCGAACGCTGTAAAGCATTCGGGCTTTTTATTGATTACGCCGCTTACCAATTAATGGCGAGGGCTTCATTGCATTTTCGTACCGTAGCCGCGATTTCGGGTAGTAAATCCGGATTCTTTTCGATTCCATTCCCCACCACAATTACATCGGCTCCGGCCTGTAAAGCCATTTTTGCTTTTTGAGTTGAATCAATACCTCCCCCTACAATAATCGGCGTATCTACGCTTTGGCGTACGGCAGCAATCATTTCGGGCGTGATACTTTTAAGCGCTCCACTACCCGCGTCCAGATACGTCAGTCGCAAGCCCAGCATTTCTCCCGCCATGGCCGTACAGGCCGCTACGGCTGGTTTATTATTGGGAATAGGGGTGGTGTGCGACATGTACGAAGCCGTGGTTTGCTGCCCCGCATCGATCAGTAAATACCCGGTCGGTAGAATTTCCAGACCTGATTTCTTCAGCATTGGAGCCGCGACTACCTGTTGTCCAATCAGATATTCTGGGTTTCTACCCGAAATCAGAGATAAAAACAGAACTGCATCCGCAGCCGGATGCACGTGCATATTGCTTCCTAAAAACAATACGACCGGAATCGTCGTGTATTCTCGAATGAGAGCAATAATGTCACCCATCTGAAATTGAGTGATCAGACTCCCTCCGAGAAAGAAAAAATCCACTTGCTCCTGTTGAGCCCGTTGTAATAATAGAGGAAATTCATCCAAACGTACATCGTCCGGATCAATCAAAACCGCAAATGCCTTTCGACCTTGTTCCCGATACGTAATGAACTGATTAAGAATCGGTTTTATCATGAGAATTTATTCGGTTAAAGCAGAAACGGCCCTTAAGATAGCCGGCTATTCCCCTTGCACATTCCATTGGTACGAACCACAAACATGGCAGTAGTGTTTGTTGATCCTATGCCAAAAGTACAAACTTTGAGTGGAAAAAGGGTTTTAGGTTTGAAAATGCTAGTATCCGGCCTTTCGTTCCAACGAAATACGTACCGAAATAACCTATTTTTTCACCCGTTCGACGACTTGAGCTACGCGTTCCCAATCCGTATAAGCAATGTCGTATTCAGGTACGGCGGCTACGCCTCCCAAAGCGATCCCTTCTTTTCGGTATTCCATTCGGCTATCCCGGCTCACTTTGCCCGTCAGGTGCAACGCCTGTACGCCCGTTTCCAGTAATCCCTCCGCATTGGCCGCATTGACCCCACTACCCGCCATAATCTCGATCCGACTGGCAGCCTGCTCTACCATCCGCTCTAATTCCGCTGTACCATCCGGAGCTTTATCGGCCCCACCCGAGGTAAGAATAATCCGACAACCCGTCGCAATAACGTCTTCAACCGCCTCGGCAAGGTCTTGTGCAAAATCAATAGCCCGGTGAAACGTAACCGGCAGGGGAGCCGCCAGTTGTACCAGTTCACGGGTACGCTCGACGTCGACGCGTCCATCCGGTAACAAAATACCCAGCACGATACCCTGTACCCCCGCTGCTTTAAAGGTTTCAATTTCGGCTTTCATTACCTCAAACTCAAGGTCATCGTAGCAAAAATCACCTCCTCGAGGCCGTATCATGACGTTAATCGGTAAGGAAACATGCTTTAGAGAAGCCTGTACTACGCCCAAAGATGGGGTCGTTCCGCCCTCAAAAGGGGAAGCACATAACTCAATTCGGTCAGCTCCGGCTTTTTCAGCCGCTAGACACGATTCCAGTGAATACGAACAAACTTCAACCTTTCTTAAAACACGTTCCATTCCACCTTCCAATACACTCATAGTCAGATTATTACGGGTAAAAATTAAAATCAATTATATTTTTTTTCGAAAGAACGATCTTTTTTGGAACGTTTTTTATTTTATTCAAGCGAAAAATAGCGGTAAGTCTCCAAGCAATGCAAAAAAGACTTACTTTTGCAGTCATTTTTCTGAACCCATTATTCCATAGGAGGGAAAACGCATGTACTGGACCCTTGAACTTGCTTCCTATCTGGAGGATGCTCCGTGGCCTGCAACGAAAGACGAGCTTATTGACTATGCCATTCGGACGGGTGCTCCGCTGGAAGTAGTTGAGAACCTTCAAGAACTCGAAGACGACGGTCAACCTTACGAAAGCATTGAAGAAATCTGGCCGGATTATCCGACAAAAGATGATTTCTTCTTCAACGAAGACGAATATTGATTCTTTGTTGAACCATAGGTATTACTAGGCCCGATTGATTCGGGCCTTTTTTATTGCAATAACCGTTCGACCAATGGGTACACGCGTTGGGTAGCTTCCGCATCAATTAAACCCAGACCCAGGCGACGGTACAAGAGATCTTCGGGCGTACAGGCCATTTCCTGTCTGCGGGCGAAGATTACCTCGGCCTGAATAAACGGGTGCGGAGCCACCAGCGGTTGTTTCCAATCCGGATTTTCCTGCGTTAAGGCCAGTACATCCATTGCTTCGGTTCCGTAGGTACGGGCCAGATGCCGAGCCACTTCTTCCGTTAAACCATACGTTTGCTGGAGTTTCAGAAATAAATCGGGTGTATAGGCTTCACCACCCGCCAGCCGGTACTGTTCGGTGGAACAGTCCTTCTTCACCTTCAATTGCTCACAAACCGCGTCGATCGTATCGCTGGCCATGAGGCGATAGGTCGTCCATTTGCCGCCCAAAATACTGATGAGCTTGGTTTTATCATCTACCTCTACTTCATGATCGCGTACCAGTGATTTCGTATCCTTGGCAAAGATGGCTTCAATCAGGGGGCGTTGCCCCGTGAAACCCGCTCGAATATCCGCTTCCGTAATGGGTGTCTTCAGATACCGATTCACGTAACTCATCAGGTATTTCTCCTCCGCCAGCGTCGGACGTGGTGTATCGCTCAGTTCATCTTCCAGATCGGTAGTACCTACTAGGACCTGATCCTTCCAGGGAATGAGAAATAGTACCCGCCCATCGTCGGTTTTAGGCACCAGAATAGCGGTATTGCCCGGCAGGTGGCTTTTTTCCAGTACAATATGAGAACCCCGACTCACGCGGATACGCGGTCGTGACTTCGCATTGGCCATGGTACGGATCTGATCCGAAAAAGGCCCCGTTGCATTCACGAATACCTTCGCCTGAATGTCGTAGGTATGGCCGTTAAGGGTATCCTTTACTTCCAGCTTCCGCACTTTACCGGATTTTGAATAGCCAAAAGCCAGAGCTTCGGTATGGTTGAGTACGACCGCTCCTTCTTTTGCCGCCGATTTAATGAGCGCCAGGGCAAAACGGGCATCGTCCAGCTGACCATCGTAGTACAAGACGGCACTGTGTAAATGCTCGGTTTGGAGCTGAGGAACGTGTTCGAGTACCTGTGTTTTAGATAACCAGCGGCTCGGCTGAATATTTCGTGAACCCGCCATCCAGTCGTATATTTTCAGCCCGATGCTGTAATACATGCCTTCCAGCCAGCTTCGGCAGGGCGTCAGTAAGGGTAAGGATCTAGTCAGGTGCGGAGCATTCTGCAGGAGGGTACGCCGTTCGTGCAAGGCTTTACGAACCATTCGAAACTGATCTGGACTCAATTGCTTGACGGCCTGTTCGAGATACCGAACGCCGCCGTGGATCAGTTTTGTAGATTTGGAGGACGTTTGAGCCGCGAAATCTTCTTTTTCAATCAGACACACGCTGAGGCCCCGTAAAGCAGCGTCAAGAGCACAGCCCGCTCCGGTGGCTCCTCCGCCAATGATACAAACATCAAAGGTT
Organism: Siphonobacter curvatus; assembly: GCF_002943425.1. Taxonomy (NCBI): domain Bacteria; kingdom Pseudomonadati; phylum Bacteroidota; class Cytophagia; order Cytophagales; family Cytophagaceae; genus Siphonobacter; species Siphonobacter curvatus. The sequence continues at coordinate 126,358 of NZ_PTRA01000008.1, read as the reverse complement.
TGCGTAGGTAACTGATCGAAAAATGCGGTACGATTCATAACGGGCTAGAGCATAGGAACCATTGGCGATATAGAAGTTTTTCTGCAGTAAACCCATTCTACACCAAAGATTTTTTAATTGCTTAACGTTTGATTCTAAAAAGTCTTGTTCATCCTATGTGGTTCGCCTGCCATCGTCGCCCTGATCGTTCCTTTTTCTGGAAAGGTCGTCCTTTTCCGGTATGTGCCCGTTGTACAGGATTATATGTGGGTTACGGAATAGGCCTTCTCTTGAGCCTCTGGCTGGGACCGCTCGCTTCCTTCTGGTCGGTAGTACTGATCATTCCCCTGCTCATCGATAGCTTCACGCAATACTGGCAGTGGCGGGAAAGCAATAATCCGCTTCGACTGATTACGGGCCTGCTGGCGGGTACGGGCATCGTACTGCTCACCATTGGCTTTGCGTATACGGCGGCTCTGGCCTTAACCGTTGTGGATGGCTACTAGTTAGCTACGCGTGATTCGTCGTTAACTCCAGCATGACCGGACAATGATCGGAGTGTTTAATGTCTGACCAGATGGCTGCGTCTTTCAATCGTTCGCGTAACGGTTCCGTCGCCAGTTGGTAATCAATCCGCCAGCCCAGATTTTTGCTACGGGCTCCGGCCCGAAAGCTCCACCAGGTATACTGATGCGGCTCGGGATGAAAGTGCCGGAAGGTATCAATGAATCCACTTTCCAGAAAACGACCCATCCAGGCCCGCTCTTCGGGCAGAAAGCCGGACGAATTGGCGTTGGACTTCGGGTTATGAATATCAATCGGCTGGTGGCAAATGTTGTAATCCCCCGAAATAATCAGGTTCGGGATCTCCTTTTTCAGGTCATCAATGTACTCCTGAAAATCAGACAAAAATTCCATCTTGAATGCCTGTCGCATGTCCCCGCTCGATCCCGAAGGCAGGTACAGACTCATAAACGAAAAATCATCGAAATCGGCCCGCAGGATGCGGCCTTCGTCGTCATAGATCGCGTTTCCACAACCGTATGCCACGTGTTTGGGCGTGTGCTTGGACAGAATAGCAACGCCGGAGTACCCTTTTTTCACCGCCGGATACCAGTACAGCTGATAACCCAGGTCTTCGAAGATGGTGCGATCAAACTGATGAATCTCCGATTTTACTTCCTGTAGAGCCACTACATCGGCGTTGGTACTCTGGAGCCATTCCGCAAAACCTTTCGTCAGGGCTGAACGAATGCCGTTGACGTTGTACGTAAGTAATTTCATAGGGGAAAATGGAAAACGGAAGAGATTTCTCTCTTCCGTAGCTATATAATGCCTTCGCGTTCGAAGTATTCCAGTACGTGCTGTTTGAGCAGGGTTTCCTGATTAAGCAAGTCGACAAAGGGCAGGGGCTGTACCAGCTTCCAATGCGGCCAGCCATCCGCATCCAGACCTTCGAGTTCGTAATAGCCACTATAACTCAACACTTTACAAACCGCAATGTGCATCAAATCCTGTTTTTGTTCTTTCGTAAAGAACTGATGGCCTTTGCCCAATTCCTGTACGCCAATCAAAAACAGAACGCCATTCAAATCCGCCGGACGCTTGCCGATCATGCCTTCCAGCTGATCCAACAACTGTTCCCAATCCTGATCTTCTAATTCTTGTTTCATACCCTTGCTAACAGTAAAAACGGCTCGAAACGTTCGGAAAAACGTTACTCGGTACCTTTCTGCAATTCGTCCCAATATTCAACGGCTCGCCGCAGGTGCGGAATGACGATCGTACCGCCAATGACCGTAGCGATAGAGAATACTTCCTGCATTTCGGCCTCGGTAACCCCCAGTTCGTAACACTTGCCCAGGTGGTACTTTACGCAATCATCGCAACGCAGTACCATCGAGCAGGCCAGTCCAATGAGTTCCTTAGTCTTACTACTGACCGCTCCTTCGGCGTAAGTATTCGTATCGAGGTTGAATAAGCGTTTGATAATCAGATTATCCGAGCCCAGAATGCGTTCGTTCATCCGGCTGCGGTATTCGTCGAATTGTTCAACTAATGCCATGTCTGTTGATTGATTGTGAAGCGTGCTACTTAGAAGGCTACGCGATGCATTTACTAAACGGTGCAATTCCTTCTGATTTTCCCGGCGAAGTTAGCCGAAAAACTCACCCCAATCATGAAAAGCTACTGGCAGTCGTTCTGGACCTTGTTATTTCCACGCATTTGTCTGGACTGTCAGCAAACGCTGGCCGAAGGCGAAGACCTGCTCTGTACCACCTGCCGCTTTGATTTGCCCGTTACCCGTAGCTGGCAAACGGGCGATTCGATCGTAGCCGACAAGTTCGCCGGAAAAATCCCCGTGGCCAGTGTTCATGCCTACCTCAAGTTTCGCAAGGGAGGGAAAGTCCAGCATTTTTTACACCAGCTCAAGTACAATAACGAACCCGAAGTTGGGCCTTGCTGGGCCGTCTGTTCGGCGTGGAATTGAAAGCAGCGAGCCTGACTGCGGATTTGCTACTACCCGTTCCGCTACACGAAAGCCGCCAGCGACAACGGGGCTACAACCGGAGCGACAGCATTGCCGAGGGGCTTTCACAATTACTGGAAATTCCCTGGTCGAATCAACTGTTGAAGAAAGAAATGGCTACGGCCAGCCAAACCCGTAAAACCCGCTGGGAACGCGTTCAGAACGTAGCCAAGGTCTTTACCATCACGCAGCCTGAATTCATACAAAATCAGCGAATTGCCCTGATTGATGATATCGTGACCACGGGCTCTACGCTGGAAGCGTGTGCTCAGGTTCTGCTTGAAAAGGGTTGCCGGGAAGTGCACATCTGGACGCTGGCGACTGCTCTTTGAAACGGATTCAATCTAAAAAATTCGTAATTTCGAAAACTAAACCCTTTGAATACGAATACCTATGCTTCGCTTCTTATCCGTTTTGCTCGCTACAACGTTCCTATTGTTCAGCAGCTTTTCGAGTGATGCCCAGCGTACGTACTGTAATCCGATGGACATTGGCTATCGGTACAATTTCGAGCAGCTCAACGAACAGATTTCGTACCGCTCGGGAGCCGATCCGGTGATTGTTAATCATAAAGGTGAGTACTATCTGTTCGTAACCATCTCGGGCGGGTACTGGCATTCCAACGATTTGTCGCACTGGGACTTTATAACGCCCGACAAATGGCCCTTCGAGGATATGTGTGCCCCGGCCGCCCTGTCGGTCCGGGATACGCTTTTCTTGTTTCAGTCAACCTTCGAGCAGCGGCCTATTCTGTATTCCGTAGCCCCTGAAAAAGGGAAACTCCACTTCTATAACCGCTGGCTACCGCGTTTACCCAAAGACATTGGTCCCTGGGACCCCGCCCTTTTTCACGATGAAGACACCGACAAGTGGTTCATGTACTGGGGTTCTTCGAATGTGTATCCCATTTTCGGAGCCGAACTCGATCCCAAACGCCGGTTGACTTACGCGGGTCCGTACCAATCCATGTTCTGGCTCGATCCCTGGAAGCACGGCTGGGAACGTTTCGGCCCGAATCACGCCGATTTAATGAAGCCTTTTGTGGAAGGAGCCTGGATGACTAAATATAATAAAAAGTATTATCTGCAGTATGGAGCACCTGGCACCGAGTACAACGTATATGCTACCGGTACTTACGTGGGAAAAGATCCGCTAGGCCCCTGGGAGTACGCTCCCTACAATCCGATTTCGTACAAACCCGGCGGCTTCATGAACGGAGCGGGACATGGCAATACGTTTCAGGATAACTATGGTAATTACTGGAATACCGGCACGCCCTGGATTGGGGTAAACTGGCCCATGGAACGCCGACTGGCTATGTTTCCGGCGGGCTTTGATGCCGACGACCAGATGTACGCCAATACACGTTTCGGCGATTTCCCGCACTATTTGCCTACCAAGAAATGGCAGCGTAAAGACGAGCTGTTTACGGGCTGGATGCTGCTTTCGTACCGCAAACCCGTGACGGCCTCTTCGGTAAAGGACACCCTGCGAGCCGAGCTCGTCACGGATGAAAATCCACGTACCTACTGGGTGGCTCGCCAGAACCGGGCCGGTGAATGGCTAACGATTGATTTGCAGCAGCCCTCGGATGTTCGGGCGGTACAGGTAAACTACACCGACTATAAAAACAACGTCTATAATAGCGATTCGACCGTTTATACGCAGTTTACATTGCTCCATTCACTCGACGGAAAGAAATGGGAATTGCTCACGGATTTATCAAAAGAAAAGAAACGGGATCGAGCCTGTGCATACATTGAGCTGTCTCAGCCTGTTCGCACGCGGTACATTCGGTATGAACATGGCTACACGGCCGGTCCCCATTTAGCTATTAGCGATGTTCGGGTGTTCGGAAAAGGGAGTGGAAAACAACCCGCCATCCCGGGAAATTTCCGGGTAATTCGACAAAAAGATGAGCGAAATGCCAATATTCGCTGGGAAAAGGTGCCCGGAGCCGTGGGATATAATATTCGCTGGGGCATTGCTCCTGATAAATTGTACCAGACCTATCAAATCTGGAATGATCAGCCCAGTACGTTGGAGTTACGGGCTCTGAATATAGGTGTTTCGTACAGTTTCGCTATTGAAACTTTCAATGAAAGTGGCATATCTTCCTTAAGTTCGGTCATTTCTATTAAGTAATTTTCTATATATTGCAGAGGCTTTTCTTCTATTTACTGGCCGCCACTCAGTTGTAGCATTCCGGGCCTTTGACGAGACGATTTTTCGCCTCGCTTACTCACATGTTTATCTTCATTTGGTATTCGCCGTTTTACGCAACTTTTCCATTGGAAGGCGTTTCTTGACGTTTTACGTGAAAAAGTAGTAATTCATCGAAAGCAATTCCGGGTACCTAAAAAAACGGGGTAACATTGACATACGAAGTTGTTTTTTTCACGTTTTAGTTTTGCTCTACTATGGTAACGGCACCTACCTACATCGACCTTAAAAACAATCAATCGGTTAGTATTCCAATGAAAAAAGCAAGAAAAAAGCCTCGCTCGTACAATTGGCTTAATGTTGTTGTTTGGATCGTTGGTGTACCTCTGGTTACTTTCTTGTGGCTGGCCCTGATGGCCTACCTGATTTCTATTATTTTCTAATTTTCTGGATTAAAAAATCCCTTTTACATACGTTCTTTGAGGCTCAACTACACGGTGGTTATGAGCCTCTTTGCCTTTACAAACGTCCGTATCTTCACGGGCTCTGCCTTTATTGAGCATCAACATCTGCTAATCGACGACCAGACCATTCTTGGTTTAAGCGATTCCATTCCCGAAACGGCTACTGTGATCGACGGTCAGCAGGCCGTACTCGCTCCGGGTTTTGTCGAACTTCAGGTGTACGGCGGGCAAGGCACTTTATTCACGACCGAACCTACACCCGAAGCCATTCAGAAGAACTACGAAGAACATCTCGCTGGTGGAACCACCCATTTTCAGATTACCTACCATACCGGCCCTTTAACGGGCATGCTCGCCGCCATTGCCGCCTGTCGTACGTACCGGCAACAGGGCGGTCAGGGCTTAGTAGGGCTTCATCTCGAAGGTCCTTACTTCAATCCGGTCAAACGCGGGGCCCATTTACTTTCCTACATTCGGAAAGCGACCATTGCTGAACTCGAACAACTCGTCGAAGCGGCGGGTGATCTACCTCTATTTCTGACGCTGGCTCCGGAAGAAGCGGATCCAGAAGTCCTGGACTGGCTCCTGCAAAGTCCAATCATACTCTCCGCAGGGCATTCCAATGCTACGTATCCACAGGCGATGCAAGCTTTTCAACAGGGAATAGGACTCGTAACGCACCTGTTCAATGCCATGTCGCCCTTCAATAGTCGCGAACCCGGTTTACTCGGAGCCACTTTCGATTCATCCGTGCGAGCCAGCATCATTGTCGATGGTATTCACGTGGATTTTGCCAGCGTACGCATTGCTCATAAGCTCATGGGTGATCGGCTGTTTTTCATTACGGACGCCGTTACGGAAGATACACGGGGCGAGTACAAGTTTAGTTTCAACCCGGTTACGCAACGCTTTGAGGATGAAAGCGGTACCCTTTCTGGTTCCTCACTTACCCTGATGCAGGCCGTTGCCAACGCCGTTGAACAAGTGGGTATCCCGCTGGAGGAAGCCTTACGGATGGCCTCGCTGTATCCCGCCCAGATTATTGGGAAGGACCATCAGTTGGGACGTATTGCAGCCGGATACGAGGCCAGCTTGGTCTTGTTTGATCCGCACTTTGTCTTGCAAGGCGTGTACACCCAAGGAGCATACCGGTCCTTCGTATAGGATTATGTCTGGCTGGGCAAACACGTACAAAAAAGATATTTTTACGTTTATTGCAAGAAACGATAGGAGTAATTCCCACACCCTTTGGGCCTTGCAAAAAGGTTCCCAAAAATGCATTTTTCTTCTTTAAAAAATTCCTTGTATCCCCCGCTGAAAGCCCTAATTTTGTTGACAGTTCAGCACCAATGCTGAACCCTAACGGCCTGAATGAGGCCGTTTTTAATGGCTACAGTCCAACTCTGATTATCAGCGTTTTACTTGCCGCCATAATGTAACACGTCTGATAAAACTTCTTAAACATTTAATTGAACTGCTATGGCTCAGGAGCATATTGGTAATGAACCGCTACTGGTAGAAGATCCCATGCGATTTGTACTGTTTCCCATCAAACATCATGACATTTGGGAGATGTACAAAAAGCACGAAGCCTCTTTCTGGACAGCCGAGGAAATTGACCTGGGCCAGGACCTGAAGGACTGGGAGAACCTCAACGACGGTGAACGTCACTTCATCTCACACGTGCTGGCCTTTTTTGCGGCTTCCGACGGAATTGTCAACGAAAACCTGGCCGTTAACTTCCTTAGTGAAGTACAATACGCGGAAGCCAAGTGCTTCTACGGTTTTCAGGTTATGATGGAAAACATCCACTCAGAAACCTATTCGTTACTAATTGATACTTACATCAAGAACCCTACCGAAAAAGATAAGATGCTGCGGGCGATTGATACCATCGAATGCGTGCAGAAGAAAGCGGAATGGGCACTCAAATGGATCAACAGTGACAACTTTACGGAACGGCTCATTGCCTTTGCGGCCGTAGAAGGCATATTCTTCTCGGGCTCGTTCTGTTCCATCTTCTGGCTGAAGAAACGGGGTTTAATGCCGGGGCTTTCCTTCTCTAATGAGCTGATCTCACGGGACGAGGGCTTACACTGTGACTTCGCCTGTATGCTTTACACGAATCACATCGTCAACAAGCTACCGAAAGAACGCGTTTACGACATTATTCTGGACGCCGTAGCGATCGAAAAAGAGTTCGTAACCGACGCTTTGCCCGTATCGCTGATTGGTATGAACGCTACCTTGATGAATCAATACATCGAGTTTGTAGCGGATCGTTTGCTGGTAGCCTTAGGACTTGAGAAGCAGTTTAACGCGACGAATCCTTTTGATTTCATGGAAATGATTTCGCTGCAAGGCAAAACTAACTTCTTTGAAAAACGCGTAGGTGAGTACCAGAAAGCTGGCGTCATGGCCAACCAGCAGGAAAAAGATGCGAACAAATTCGCTCTGGACGAAGACTTCTAAGCATATACTCCGTTGGATCGTCTATAAAAACCCGCAGCCCAGCGTTGCGGGTTTTTTATGTCTGACCTTTGAAGCAAAGCTTCAAGAAATTTTTTTTGAAATGGACTTAGATTTTTATCAGGACGAAATTTTTGAAAAACGCAGCTTTTCGGGCCAGGAGATCCGCAATAAAGAATTTGAAAATTGTGTTTTTCAGCAATGTGATTTCACGGAAAGTAATTTTTCGGGTAATCGCTTTACGGATTGTACCTTTACGGGTTGTAATATGGCCTTAGTACCGCTGAATCGTTCGGTATTAAATGGGGTTACGTTTCGGGATTGTAAGCTGATTGGCGTAAACTTTACTGCCTGCGAAAGTAGTATGTTTAGTGTAAGCTTTCAAGCCTGTAAACTAGACTTCGCTTTGTTCAGTAACAAGAAGATAATCAAGACGTTGTTCAGCAAATGTTCGTTAAAGAGTGTTGATTTTTCGGGTAGTATACTAACGGGTAGCCATTTTCAGGAATGCGATCTGGAGAATGCTATTTTTTCACAAACCAAACTCGATCAGGTCAACTTTTTAACGGCGTATAACTTCACGATTGATCCCGAACAGAACCTGGTTAAAAAAGCTAGATTTTCATCCGAAAGTTTAGCCGGACTGCTGCGTAAATACGACTTAAAAATTGAGTAAATTTCTTACACTAAATCTCTAATTAGTAGCAATAAGAGCATCAATAGTTTTAGTATATATAACACTTGTTATATAGCTAGTTTATTTCTTTTATAATGCCTGCTTTTGCCGTTTAAAGTTGGTTTATCCCCTGTTCCTTTATCAGAAATTTACGGGCTGGGCACGAGTGCTGTATACGGTTTGGGCTGTTCTGTAGTTGATATTCATTCGCCCGTTCTATCGTATGAGTAAGGTGAGGACTAAAAAAACTGGTCTTTGCTATAAACAGAAACTAAGTTATGGCTTTCATACAAACCATGCGGTGGTTCGGGCCGCAGGATCCCGTTTCGCTCATGGACATCCGGCAGGCTGGGTGTACGGGTATTGTCACCGCTCTGCATCAGATTCCAGTAGGTGAAGTCTGGTCCGTGGAGGCGATTCTGGAACGAAAACAACGCATTGAAGCAGATAACGACCGGTTTACCCCGCTGCATTGGGCCGTTGTCGAAAGCTTGCCTGTACACGAAGACATCAAGAAAGGCTTACCTTCTCGTCATGTGTTTCTTGAAAACTACAAGACTTCGTTACGAAACCTGGCGGCTTGTGGGATTTCGACCGTTTGTTACAACTTCATGCCCGTACTTGACTGGTCACGAACGGATGTCGATTACCAGATGCCCGATGGTTCGCGAGCCTTACGCTTCGTGTGGGAAGATTTTGCCTTATTCGATCTGTACATTCTGCAACGACCGGGAGCCGAAAACCACTACGAACCTGACGTTCGGCAACGTGCCTACGAACGATTCCAGCGTTTGTCGGTTGAAGAACGTACCCGATTGACCAATACGGTTTTACTCGGTTTACCCGGCTCTGAAGAAGCCTTTGAACTGGCAACTTTCCAAAGCAAACTCGATGCATATAAAAGCATTGGTGCCCCCGAGCTACGAGCGAATCTCTACGAATTCATTCGGGAAGTAGCTCCGGTTGCCCAAGAAGTAGGCATCAGGCTCTGTATTCATCCCGATGATCCGCCAAAGCCCCTGCTCGGCCTACCCCGGGTCGTGAGTACGGAAGACGACCTGGTACAGCTTTGCCAAGCCTACAATTCCGTGGCCAATGGGATTACCTTCTGTACGGGTTCGCTGGGCGTACGCCCCGATAATGATCTGGCGGGAATCGTTCAGCGGCTGGGTTCACGGATTCATTTTGTGCATTTACGGGCTACGAAACGCGAAGACAATCCTTTGAATTTCCATGAAGCTGGGCACCTGTCGGGGGATGTCGACATGGTGGCGGTCATTCGGGCCTTGACGCTGGAACAAAAGCGGCGTCAGGAAACGGGTCAGGGGGAAACCACTCTGCCCATGCGACCGGATCACGGGCACCAGATGCTGGATGACCTGAACAAACGAACGTATCCGGGTTATTCGGCCATTGGTCGATTACGTGGACTGGCTGAATTACGCGGCGTTGAATATGCTATTCTCCAGTCGCTGCCCAGCTAGTAGAACGTTCGCTCTTTTTACCTTATCATCTCTATTCGTTCTGAAGTATGCAGGTTTTCTCTTTAAGCAATAAAATTGCCCTCATTACGGGGGGTGGAAGTGGCATCGGACTGGAAATTACGCGTTGTCTGAAAGAAGCCGGGGCTACCGTAGTCATCACCGGACGGCGGGAAGAAGTACTCCGCCAGACCATACAGGAGCTGGGCGAGGGTGCCTACTATTTCGTGAATGATGTAACCGACCTGAGCAAGCTTCCCCAATTCGTAGCGGACATTGAAAGCCAGGTAGGTCCGATTGATATTCTGGTCAACAACGCGGGTATTAACATGAAAAAACCGGCCTTGGAAGTAACCGATGAAGAGTTTCAGCGAATCATTCAAACCAATCTGAATGCCGTTTTTTCGCTTACCCGCGAGTGTGCCCGCCGAATGATTACCCGCGGGAGCGGTAGCATCATCATGATCACGTCGATGGCCGCCTATTACGGCATTGATCGTGTGGCGGCGTATGGAGCTTCCAAGACGGCCGTATCGGGACTGATCAAAATTCTGGCTTCGGAGTTTTCGCCGCATAACGTACGCATCAACGCCATTGCTCCCGGATTCATTGAAACGGCTATGATGAAAACGGCCATGAGTGGCGATCCGGATCGTATGAACCGGGCCTTACGCCGTACCCCCATGAATCGTTTCGGTAAACCCAGCGATATTGGCTACGCCGCCGTTTTTCTGGCCTCCGAAGCGGCGGCGTACATCACGGGTGTATCGCTACCGGTAGACGGGGGAAACTCCATTGGATTTTAGTTCGGTTGACGCTTTTGTGAAGGCCAGTAGGCGTGGGTTCTTTATTAAAACCTAGGCATAGCGTTAGGGTCCTTCACCAGCATTCCGATCCGGACGCGAGCCGTTGCGTCCGGATCATTAACAAATCGCTACTGATACACCCGCACGTAATCCACTTCAAAGCGGGCGGGGAAGGTTGTCTGGGAAGGATCGCCGCCGTTTTGGCCTCCAATAGCTAAATTCAGTAGCAAGTAATGCGGTTGATCAAAGGGGTGGGAGCCGTCGGGGTTAACGGTTTTCTGCGAGTCGGAGGTCAGTAGCAAGCGATCGTCTACGTACAGTTTGATCGTTTTCTCATCCCAGTCCATTCGCCAGATGTGAAACTGATTCGCCCAGTTTTTCTTAAAATCACTGAGCGGTACTTTCGTTGAATTCCAGTTGGCTTTGTACCGCGTCGGCGTAGCCCAGGCCACATTGGCCAGTAACGTATTGCGGTAATATTCCATAATATCGATTTCACCGTTGGAAGGCCATTCGCCCTTGACGCCCAGCGTCCAGAACGCGGGCCATAGCCCCGGATCTACGTTAATTTTTCCCCGCATTTCAAAACGTCCGTACTGCCATTGGTGCAGACCTTTGGTAATCAAGCAGGCGGCGGTATAGTCAATCGTCTTGCGACTTTTTCGCCATTCGGTACTACCTGCTTCGTAGTTCGGATTGGGCTTATTTTCTTTCCGGGCTTCCATAATCAGTAACCCTTTTTCGCAGTGAGCATTTTCGGGCTGGTACCACTGTAATTCTTCATTCCGAACAAAACCTTGTTCAAAGGTCCAGTTTTTAGGATCGGGGGCTCCGTCGGTATTGAATTCATCGGCCCATACTAGTTTTCGGGCGGGCATAAAAGACGTGCTGATGACGAGCAGTAGGAGCACAGAAAGAATACGCTTCATCGGTTTAACAGGCGTAGATGTTTTACTCAAAAATAAAAACGGCCAGCGAAAAAGCTGACCGTTTTTAAAAGGCTTTCTGAAAACTTATTTAGCCAGCAGTACCGCTCCCCGCTGGGTACTGATGCCTCGCTCGGGGTAATACGTACTGCGGTACTGCACCACCCAGGCATAACTCTGCGGCGGATAGGTACGGCCTTTGTAGGTTCCGTCCCAGCTTTCTTTACGGTCCGTGGTACGGAAAATCATTTCACCCCAGCGGTCGTACACCCGGAATTCGTAATCCTGATCCGAAATATGATTGGTCACGACCTGTAAGCGATCGTTTTGCCCATCGCCATTGGGCGAGAAGGCGTCCGGTACGAGAATCTGCGGGTCACACAGATCAATCACTTCAATGTTATGTGCTTCGCTACAGCCGTCCGGTGTACTCACCTCTACGGTATAGGTTCCAATTCGATTGACGGAAATCACCCGTGTCGTTTCGCTGCCCGGCGTCCATAGATAGCGGAACTGGTCATTAGGTCCACCGGTAAGCGTAATGGTCTGGTTATTCGGCTGACACAACGACATTTTAGGAATTACACTCACATTCGGCAGGGGCAACAAATCAACTCGTACCGTATCCGATACTTCACAACTGATTGCGTTCGTTCGCGGAATCGTGACGACCACCGAGTAATTGCCCGCCTGATCAACCGTGATCAGTTGCGTATTGGCTCCCGTGTTCCAGAGGTACGACGAACCGCCCGGCAGGGCATCCAATTGCAGCGTTTTTCCCGTACAAAGCTTCTGATCCGGCCCCAGACTGTAATTGGGTGGCGTTTCCAGGGTTACCTGAATAGTATCGGAGCTAAAACAATCGCCGATGAGTACGAACACAACATACTGTCCAGAAGAATCCACCCGAATACTGGAAGCCGTACTATCCACAGCTAGAATCCGGCCGTTACGTTGCCAGATGTACTGACTGTTGGGGAAGTTGTTTTTGGAATCGAGTACGACACTTTTAGCACACACATTCAGATCCTGTCCCAGATTAGCAATGGGCGTGGGATTGACCGTCACCTGTTGCGTCATCGTGGTGTCTTTACAATCATTGTACTGCCGTAGGGTAACGGTGTACGTACCCGCAGCGGCGTAGGTATACTGACCCGACTGCTGGGTCGATTTTCCTTTTCCATCGCCAAAATCCCATTCGTACTTATCTTTCAGCGGATCGCAGATGGGTCCCGTACCAAACTCAATGGGTTCGCCAAAACAGACATCTGCGACGCTGATCCCCGGACCTGAAGGCGGCTCAATAATGCTTTGTACGAAGTTGGGCAAACCCAGTTGACTTAATTTCCCTCCCAGGTTGAAACCGTCCAACTCAAACTCCACGTCCGTTGAATCAGCCGAAGGCGGCGTAATCACACCCAGGTACTGACTGCCTTTGACGGCCATGTAGATTTTACCGTCGGGAGCATACTGTAAGGCACCAAATTCTTTTTCGGAACGAGCTACTTCAATACGGGTCGAAGCGATGATGGTTGAATCCGTATTACTAATGTCGTACTGATAGAGAATGGATTCGGTACTGTCATTGCCCCGTAATGACACATAGACCTGTTTCCCATCGGGCGAAAACTCAATCCCGTACGCAGACGGCGGGGCAGGGCCTAAATCCAGCGTAATTGGGGGTGGCGTGATCGCTCCCGTGGAATCATTGAAATTGTAAATCTCTGCGTAATTCTTACTGCCGTCGGAACCCGGAATGACCACACCCATTTTACCGCCCGAGCTGGCAAATTTGATTTGGCCTTCGCCCTGATATTTCGAAGTATGCGGAATACCAATTTCCGGCGAATCCGCATCTTCCAGACCACTCTTGGTCAGCCGCTTTAGAATGAATTTGCTATTACCAAGCCCGTGGGAAAGCACCCAATACGTAGAATCTTTTGGATTTTCGATGGAGGTGAGGCGTTCACTAACATTACACTCACCCGTCGGATTATTTTTATCCAGAATTATCCCTTTTCCGCCATTTCCTCGCATATCCACTCGGGAGTATTCCAGGCATTTTAGTGAGTCATTCACATCCCGCGTCGTGAAGACGTAATAAATTGTTTCGCAGCCCCGACAACTCGGTTGCGGAACGATTAAGGCCGCCTGCGTCGAATTCGGACTACCGCTCAAACTCGTCGTATCGCTGGCATCCCGGGATGTCATGACGTTGCCGTCCTTATCATAAATTTTTCGTCCGTCGGTATAAAATAGCAGGTTGCCTTTCCGGTCGGAAATCGATGAACTTCCTTCGGGCGTATTAATCTTTCCGTCCGTAATGACTGTCGGTTGTCCGCCTTCGAAGCTAATCCCGGCGTTCGAGCCAAAGTACCATTTGGAAGCCTGCTGGTCAGCTTCCCCACAAATCTTGACGTTAATGCGGTCGGTTACGGTACAGCTATCGCCGTTCATGATCTCCACTGAATAACAGCCCTTTTCGGTCACCGTCAGCGTACGAGTAGTGTCACCGCTGGGATACCATAAGTACTTCACGGTACCTTCGGCTGGGGGCGTACCCTGAAAAAAACGCGAATCGTAGGGGTCGAGTACTAACTCACTGCCCTTACAAATGGTCGTATCTTCTTTGCCCTGAAAAAATTCAAAAGCGGGGGGAAGGGTAGAAATTTTAATGGTTGTATCCGTTGAATACTCGGCTCCGGAAGCTAGTTTTCCCCGTACCGAAACCCGGTACGAGCCCTGCTGTAAATACAGGTGGGCGGGTTTGGCTTTCGTTGAACTCTTCGCCTGCGGATCAGAAGTATTGGGATCCTCAAAGGTCCACTGCCAGCTGGTAGCCGTCACGCCCGTTACTTCAAAGCGAGTGGAGTCCCCACCGCAGCCCTGTTCGGGCTCGCACTTGCGACCGGTTACCCGAATCGACGGCTTGACCGTCTGAGCCTGGGCGACCAGAAAGCAGGTAATCCATAGAAGCACCGTAAAATATATCTTTCGAATCATACCCGATGTGGCTTTATTTACGTTTTAAACGACGTAGATCGGGAAAGGTCTTTGCGGTGGCGGTAGCAAGAGACGAATCACGAGATGAGTACGTTGAAATTTTCGACGTTGGTTTCTTAACCTTCGATGAAGAAGACACGCTCGGTGAGAGGTTGGTTCGAACGGCTACTTTTTCGTGGATCAATTTCCTGGAAATTAACGGAAACTTCTACTACAAATTTTGTGAAGGTTTATGCAACTTGCCGAACTTTTGAAAATTTTTCGCTAGATCGGATTTTTTAGGAAGCCGATTTTCCCGCACGCCCCAACTTTCTACCGAACCTGAATGACCCCTTAATCTGATGAGTCTGGTTTTTGGTTGTACGCCATGATAAAACATCTCCTTATAGTCGCCGTTGTGCTCGTGAGTATACTGCAAACGCAGGCCCAGGATCCGCAGCTGTCGCAGTTCTACGCGGCTCCGCTGTACCTGAATCCGGCATTTGCGGGCTCGGCTCTGGCTCCGCGTGCTACCCTCAATTACCGTAATCAGTGGCCTGCCCTTAACGCCAACTACGTAACGACCATTGCCAGTGTGGATACGTATCTGGACAAGATCAATTCCGGCGTGGGTTTGATGGTCATGAACGACGCCCAGTTTAGCAACCTGCGTACCCTGGATGTAGGCTTACAATACGCGTACCAGGCTCGCTTGAGCGAATCTGTACGGTTACGGGCGGGGATTCAGGCTTCGTACGTAAACCGGAGCGTCAATTATTATAACCTGGTTTTCAACTACGACCTTAACGGTACGGGCGGCGTTACGCCCATCTATAATGACCCCGTAGCCGATACGGGTCCTCGCATCAACTACCTGGATTTTTCGGGTGGCTTACTAACTTATTCCGATCAGTTCTGGGCGGGTATATCGGTTCATCACCTCAATCGTCCGAATCAGTCGTTTTCGGCTACACCTGAGCGGTTACCCATGAAGATCAGTTTGCAGGGTGGCTTTAAAATTCCGCTAATGGGCTGGGAGCTGGGCAATGGCCTCGGAGCCGACATGGGACGCGAACGCAGTCTTTCCCCCGCCATTCTCTACAAAAAACAGGGCAAATTTGATCAGTTGGATTTAGGACTGTATATGACCTACGATCCGCTGACGCTGGGTGTTTGGTACCGGGGTATTCCCATCAAGCAGTACGATCGCGGCCTGAACAATCATGATGCCCTGGTTTTTCTGGTGGGCTACCGACAAGACAACTTTTCCATTGGATACAGTTACGACGCCACCATTTCCACCCTGAGTATGGCTTCGGGCGGAGCCCACGAATTATCCATTTCGTATACGCTCGACGCCCTATTCGACCCCAAGCCCTACCCGCGTAAACGCAAGCGAGAACTGGCCTGTCCTAAGTTTTAGTCCCTTTCTAAGTCCGTGTGTTTCAGCACCGATTGCCACCCCTTGTACGGGTGAGCGAAGGAAACCTTTTTACCTATGTTTGCTGTTAAAAGGGAGGGTATTTTCTAGGGGTTTATCTCCCAAAAAACGCCTTTATACCGTATCTCTGATTTTGCTCTCCTGGGAAACTTCCAATTGGAAGACTCTTTCCAGCGGGTTTTCTTCTATTTTTGTGTGGCTTCGGCCCAAACCTTTTAAAAAGATTTCGCAACAATGGCTCAACAGTATGATTTGATCGTAGTAGGAAGCGGCCCTGGCGGTTATCCTACTGCCATACGTGCTTCCCAACTGGGCATGAAAGTCGCAATTGTAGAGAAAGAAAGCCTCGGAGGGATCTGCCTCAACTGGGGTTGTATTCCGACAAAAGCTCTTTTAAAGTCTGCTCAGGTTTTTGAATATATTAAACACGCCAAAGATTACGGCATTACGATTCAGGACGGATCTTACAACGCTGATTTCAGTGCTGTCATTAGCCGTTCACGGGGTGTTGCCACTAGCATGAGCAAAGGCGTAGCTTTCCTGATGAAGAAGAATAAAATCGACGTCATCATGGGTTACGGCAAAGTAAAAGCCAACAAAACGGTTGAAGTAACCGCCGCTGACGGAACAAAAACGGACTACACGGCTACGAAAGGCGTTGTAATTGCTACGGGTGGTCGGGCTCGTGAGTTGCCCAACATCAAAATCGACGGCGAAAAGGTAATCGAATACCGCAAAGCCATGTCCCTCGAAAAGCAACCTAAATCAATGCTGGTCATTGGTTCAGGAGCCATCGGTGTGGAGTTCGCTTACGTATACGCCAGCATGGGTACGAAAGTAACCATCGTAGAGTTTCTGCCGAGCGTTGTTCCCGTTGAGGACGAAGACGTATCGAAAGAACTGGCCAAGCAATACAAAAAACTTGGTATCGACATCTATACCAACTCGGCCGTTGAATCAGTGGATACGAGCGGTGAAGGTTGCAAAGTGAAAGTAAAAACACCGGACGGAGAAAAATTCTTCGACGTTGACGTGGTACTTTCTGCAGCTGGTGTCGTAGCCAATATTGAAAACATTGGTCTGGAAGACGTAGGCATCGCTACGGATAAAGGTAAAATCACGGTTAATCAATGGTACGAAACCAACGTTCCTGGTTTCTTCGCGATTGGCGACTGTGTACCCGGTCAGGCTTTGGCTCACGTAGCTACTGCTGAAGGCATTATCTGTGCTGAGCACATTGCCGGTCACCATACCGAAGCGTTGGATTACGGTAACATTCCGGGCTGTACCTACTGCTCACCCGAGATTGCTTCTGTAGGTCTGACTGAAAAGAAAGCCCGTGAACTGGGTTATGATGTGAAAGTGGGTAAATTCCCCTTCGCAGCTTCTGGTAAGGCAACCGCAGCCGGTGCCCGTGATGGTTTCGTAAAAGTAATTTACGATGCCAAATACGGCGAGTGGCTAGGTGCTCACATGATCGGTACCAACGTTACGGAAATGATCGCTGAAGTAGTAGCGGCTCGTAAGCTCGAAACAACGGCTCACGAAATCCTGCGTACGGTTCACCCGCACCCGACGATGTCAGAAGCGGTGAAAGGTGCTACGGAAGCAGCTTACGGCGAAGCCATCGACTTATAAGATTGCTTTTGCATTCCATAAAAAACTCCCTTCCAAATCGCTTTGGAAGGGAGTTTTTTTATTTCAGGTTTGAAGTTGAAGGTTTGAGGCTAGGGGATAGGATCCTCGCATTGCAACCCATGGAATAATCAGTAAGCTAACCATTCATTGGCTGACAAATCCACCCCAGTAACTCCAAACTGAAAACTTTAAACTAACAACTGAAAACTCCTCTCTTTTTCCAGGGTTTTCCGGAACTTTCAACGTCTACAATTTGTGATAATCAGGTGCTTGTGGGGAAGGATCCACGGGTACAAACCGGAAGCTGGTATGTATTTATTAGCGTTTTCGAAAACTCTTCCGTACTAAGGAAAGTTGAATACTTGGTTTTTCTTTTGACGCGTGTGTACGTCTAATTCAAACCGTATTCAAAAGGGTCTACAAGCCTTTTTTCAGGAGAAACTATAACAAAATACCAACATCCTGCGGTAAAAGGATTAAAATTTTGTGGATAACCGATATTTTTGAAAGCCCATTTTAAGTGCTTTCTGCCGGAGGAGTAATTAGCAAGGATAAAACCTGGCACGAACTTCTTTACTTGATTGATTACAAACTTGTTAGCATAACGGAAAGGCTCCGATTCATTCCATTGAAAGTAACCGTATTTCCCTATGAATACCAGTAAAAAATCTGTAAATAATGACCCTGACGTCGTATTGATTGGTGCCGGGATTATGAGTGCCACCCTGGGGATGATGCTCAAAGAATTACAACCCGACCTGACGATTGAAATCTTTGAACGCCTGGATGTAGTGACTGCGGAGAGTTCCGATGCCTGGAACAACGCGGGTACGGGTCACTCGGCCTTCTGCGAATTGAACTATACCCCGCAAAAACCCGACGGTTCCGTTGAAATTAACAAAGCCATTAAGATTGCCGAGTCGTTTGAATTATCTCGCGAATTCTGGGCGTATTTAGTGGAAAAAAATATTGTTACTTCACCGCAGGACTTCATTGTCAATACACCGCACATGAGTTTTGTCTGGGGGAATGACAATGTGGATTACCTGAAGAAACGGTATCAGGCCCTGACGAAGAATCACCTCTTCAAGGGTATGCTATACTCCGAAGATCCTGCAGAGATCGGCGAGTGGGCTCCGCTTATCACTGAAGGGCGTGACCCGAATGAAAAAATCGCCGCTACCCGAATGGACATTGGTACCGATGTCAATTTTGGTGAACTTACCCGGCGTATCTTTAACTATTTGAAAGGTTTGCCTGGCATATCACTTTCACTCAATCATGAAGTTCGCGATATTGATCGCCAACGCGACGGTCGCTGGAAAGTGGAGGTAAAAAACCGGAAGAGTGGTAAAAAGCGTGACTTACTGACGCCTTTCGTATTCATTGGAGCGGGTGGCGGTTCGCTACACTTACTCGAAAAATCAGGAATCAAGGAAGGAAAAGGCTTCGGTGGATTCCCCGTAAGCGGTCAGTGGCTGGTTTGTACAGATCCGGCCATTATCGAACGTCACCAGGCTAAAGTATACGGCAAAGCAGCCGTTGGTTCGCCTCCGATGTCGGTGCCTCACCTGGATACGCGGGTGATTGATGGAAAGAAAGCATTGCTTTTCGGACCTTACGCTGGCTTCTCAACGAAGTTTTTGAAGAATGGTTCGTACCTTGATTTACCCAAATCAATCAAGCTGAACAACATTGGCCCCATGATGGCGGCAGGTATTCAGAATATTCCGCTGACCAAGTATCTGATCGATCAGGTGCGTCAGTCACCGGAAGATCGTCTGAACGCTCTTAAAGATTATATGCCCTCGGCCCGCCTGGAAGACTGGAAACTCGAAGTGGCTGGTCAACGGGTACAGGTGATTAAAAAAGACCCCAAAAAGGGCGGAATTCTGGAATTTGGTACGGAGGTCGTTAGTGCCGCTGACGGCTCTATTGCTGCCCTGTTAGGAGCTTCTCCGGGGGCTTCCACGTCCGTTGCTATCATGCTGGATTTACTCAAGCGTTGTTTCGCTGAAAAATCAAGCTCCGAAGCTTGGCAGTCAAAGCTACGCGAAATGATTCCTTCCTACGGAAAATCGCTAGCTAAAGATGCGGCTCTACTGGAAAAATCCCGCGATCGGACGGCTCGTGCTTTAGGGTTAAATGGGGTAGAAGTATAGAAAGACGTCTTTAACGCAGTACGTATACTAGGCTGTCAGCTTCTCGCTGACAGCTTTTTTATTGTGTCAAAGAAGAGGCATAAAAAACGAAAAGCCCGCTTGAAGCGGGCTTTTCGTAAAGTGGTACCGAAGGCGGGACTCGAACCCGCATGTCCGTAAAGACACACGCCCCTGAAACGTGCGTGTCTACCAATTCCACCACTTCGGTATCTTTGGCTTTGGGATTGCAAAAGTAGCATAAACAGGTGCCCTCGTCAAGATTTTGCTTGCTTTTTTTGAAAATTTATTTTTGATAATCGCCTTCAAACCTCTGTATAAGCTAGTTGTAATGTTTATTTTTGTTCGTCCATGGGAGCAAATCAGTGAACTTTCCTATCCGCAAGCACGGTTTTTGTCACAAGCCTACTCTCATTCCTTAACGATTGAACTGTATACCCACGATGAAATCCCCTTTATACCGCTACGCCTTGGTCGCAGTGGTGCTGGCTTGTCTCACCTCAACTCTTCTTCCCGATGAGCTTGGTAGCGTATTTAGCCGAATCAATAGTGAAGTTGACGAGCGTTCTCAGGCTTACGAGAAACTGGGTGAGGCTACTCGTTTAATCGGACATCGGCTTACGGGTAGTCCTAACGGGCAAAAAGCGGAAACCTATGCGTACGATCTACTCAGAAGTTACGGCTTTCGTGACGTGTCTTACCAGCCTTTCGATCTGGAAGCCTGGAGTCGTGATACGGTAACCCTGGCCATTGCTCCCCGCAAAAGCGACAATTTTCAGGACATTCCCGTCGTAGCTCTGGCTCATTCCCCTCTGGAGGCAAATGTAAGTGCGGATCTTGTTGACGTTGGCAATGGTCTGGAAGCCGATTTTGAAGCTCAGAAAGCCCGCATCTCGGGTCGGGTGGTATTGACTAACCTTGGATTACTGGGAGCCGCTCCAGGAACGAAAAATCTGCACCGCTCGGAAAAAACAGCTCTAGCCACTCGGTACGGAGCCGCGGGTATTGTGATGGTGAATACCGTTCCGGGAAATGTACTGCTAACGGGTACTGCTTCCGTAACCGGTTCGTTGATTCCCATTCCAGCCGTTTGTATTTCGCTGGAAAGCGGTCAGCGGATTCGGGAATGGATGACGGAAGAAAAACTCATGGCTCTGGTTGAGATGCGAAACCACAGTCGGAAGGTACAGGCCCGAAACATCGTAGCGACACTCAAGGGAAGAAGTAAAGATAAAATCGTCATCGGAGCCCACCTCGACAGCTGGGATCTGGCTACGGGAGCTATTGACAACGGCCTGGGATCCTTTGCGATTATGGACATTGCCCGTACGCTGAAAAAACTCAACCTGAAGCCCCGCCGGACGATAGAGTTCGTTTTATTCATGGGTGAAGAGCAGGGATTGCTAGGATCTAAAGCCTACGTGAAGACCGCCAAACAGACCAATACGCTGGACCGCATTCAATACATGATTAATCTGGATATGACCAATCAGCCTTCCGGGATGAATATTTCTGGCTGGGACGCCATGGAAGCTTTTTGCAACCAGATAGGCACTCAGATTCAGGCCGTAGAGCCCAACTATAAAAATGAAATCATGAATCGGGCCGGTTTACATTCCGATCATCAGCCTTTTATGCTGGAAGGTATTCCGACGCTAACGCCGCTAGGTCATTTACCACCAACGGTAGGTCGTACCTACCACACCAATCTGGATACGTTTGATAAAGTGGATAAAGAAGGCTTGCGTAATACGGTTCGCTACACGGCCATGATGTTGTACGCCCTGGCGAATGCACCCGAACTACCCGCTCGTAAACTTACTTTTGAACAAACGAAAGCGTTTCTGGAAAAACAGGGTTTGAAGGACGAACTTATGCTCGGCAAAGAATGGCGCTGGTAAGCAATACAAAACCCGGAGCAAAGACTCCGGGCTTGTTCGCCTTAACACCAAATAAAAAGTCAACAGGAACCGGCGTAAACCGGCTCTTTTCGATTCAAAAGCTCATTCCCATTCGCATCGAGAAGCGATTGTACGCATAATCATAGTATACGCCTTCGCCGTAGCCGTTTTCGGTACCGCTGGATAACAACTGACGTTTGTACCCTACACTCCAGCTCAAACTCGAACCGCCTCCCGTAGCAAAGCGTAAGCCCAAAGCCGGGTTCAGGTGAAGACCGCCTCGCTTATAGGAAAGCGTGTTGTTTTTGATCAGCCCAGTCATGCCCTTGCCGACGTCAATAGCGTAAAAAGGCGTCACTTTTTGATTTTTCAGGAAATCGCCCCGTAACCCGAGCGATAGCGGTACAATCATTTGCGTTCGATACGCATCCACGCCGACCGTGAGTCCTACGGCCAAAGCGGGAATGAATCGGTATCCGTTAAAAGTCAGTGCTGAAAAACTGGCTTTGCTTATGGCCGGCTGGTTGTTGAACGCTACCCGGCCCAGTAATATACCCATCTCCGTATGGTTCGTATACCCCCGGCGTTGGTTCACCTGAGCATACACGGAGCTACTCAACAGGATAAAGAATAGAATTTGCTTCATAAGGGTAAGTAGTAAAGAACAGAGGCCTGAAAGAATTCCATACGACCCCGTTGCTTTCCGGTCATGGTGGGACTAACCACATTTAACAAACCCGTCTGGTACCGAATTTCCAAGCCTACCTGCTGACCAAACCATTCGCCCTGCGTACCCAGGCCCAGAAGGCCGCCGAAATCCGTCTGTCGGTAGGTTTCATTCCGGTTATACGTGTATTCGTAAAATGTAGGCAGACTGGACCTCCAGGGTTCGTCAATTCTTCCTTTTTCCAAAGCCTTTAATTGATACGCTATTTGTAGTCCTGCGAATCCATAGAGCCGCCAGCGGGGACTCAGGGACTGACTGTATTCGGCCACTAGGGGCAGGCTGATGAGATCCCGGAGGAAACGAATCGGTGGACCGTAGGCGATCTGTTTCATTGGCGTATTTCGCAATGGATCAATTCTTCCCCCGGCTTGTTCGTAATTCAGCTCCGTACGAAAGGCCCAGTGCGTACTCAACCGATGCCGCCAGCCCAAACCGCCCATAAATCCGGATTGAAATCTACGTCCTAGAAAGTTGGTTGCGTAGGTCGTTTTAGGCGGCCAACTGCCAGGATTTATCATTTCATTACTCGTCCAGAGTTGCGTTTTTGAAGACGCACTTTCTCCCGTAAAGTGCGATCGGCTCAAGCCGCCGCGTAGGTACAACTGATTCGTCTGCCCCTGAGCAAACCCAGTAGTTAGCAGTACTAGCCACACTAAATGTTTCATAAGGCTAATTAGAGGTCTTTACGTCGTACGGGAATTTTGCTTATCAGTTTGGGATTGTTTCGATTGCTGTAATCGTACTGATAGAAACCATCCTTTCCAATCAGCATCAGCACTTGGGTACTGAGCGGAATTACGTCGTACGCATCCATGCCCTTGAAGTGGTTGAGCAATTTCTTATCCAGTTGTAAAGGATCACTCACATCATAGCTTTTCAGGCCGTACTTGCCTTCGCAAACGAACAGGGTTGGGTGATCCACGCCCAGTCCGTAAGGCTCCTGCATGGGAAAGCTTTTCAGTAGTTTTGGGCTATACATGTTCGAGACGTCGATTACATCCAGTTGATTGTTCTGGGCCGGTCCACACATTGCACTGCCCTGCTGAGCCCGTAAGGTCACAAAAGCATACGTATCGTGTACTACCACCGGATCGCAGGCTCGCACGTGGCTTAGCGTAGATACGCGAACGGGATTATTCGGATCGGCATTGGAAAGAATGTGCATACCCGTTGTAGAACCTACGTACAGGCGGTCTTTATACGGATAGATGGTTTCAATGCCCCAGCCTAGCGTAACGACATTGCCCTTTTGCGGATTTTTAGGTTGCGTAATGTCGAAAAGCTGCATATGCTGGTTCGTAACGGCGTACAGAATATTATTCACAATGGCAAAACGAGCCATTGAGCCACCCGTACCACTGCCCTGACCTCCTCCGGAACTTTTACTATCGGAATACATGGAAGACGAAGCGAAATTCATCCAGCCGCCCCAACCCCCTGGATTCGTTGTATTGCCTTCGCAGTCCGTTTCCGTCACCTGAGTGACTAGGTTAGGGGTATAATCGATAATCGTCGTAGCCTCCTGCTGCGTGTTTCCCCAATTCACCGCGTTTGTAGACCAGCTAATTCCTTCTACCATACCGCTCTGAAAAGCATTCGTAATCCGTTGCAGTTGGAGCGGTTGCCGGGGATTGGAGATATCAAAAACCAGGAAGTCCGTATAACTGTCGGCATACAGCGTGTTTCCTTTCACTGCCATATCGGCATTACCCAAAATACGAATAAAGGATACATTGACGGGGTGGGCCGGGTCCGTATTGTCAATGATGTGAATTCCCTTTTTTACTTCATTGATGAAGAGGAAGTTATCCTTGGCGTAGATTTTGCCAGGATTTTCTAAACCCGTAGCTTCCTGAATGGCTACCCCATTCTGGCGTAATTCACTCAAGGAAACCTGAAAGGGAGAAAGCTGGCGGTATACACGGGTTTGCTGGCACTGGTCTTCACAGGAGCTAAGGCCAAACGCCGCCAGAATACATACGAGTAGAGGCTTTTTCATCGAGTAGTCGTAGGATATAAGGTGAATGAAGGGTTAAAGACGCGACGATCCGGGTTGCTCCAGCAGGAACAGCCGATTACTACTTCTTTATTGGATGATTTCCGGTTTACCTTACCTACCTGTCAATCAGTCCTTTACTGTATATGGTAGGCATTGCCCATCGATGCAGTCTACCGTTACCGGAGTTACCTGTACGCAATCCGAGATTTTTCCTTCCCGGGTATTTACTTCTTTTTCTAACTCATTGTAGCTCTGTACTTTCTCTTCCAATCGGGCCACGTCGGCGGCTTTTAATGAATACACCAGATATTTCCAGGGGCCACCGCAGGGTTTGCTACCAAAGGCAATACTACCGCACACTCGCTCGTTCTGACAGGCTTTGTCCTGAATAAAGGCCAGGATCTCCTGCTCCATTCCACGAAGTCGCTCGCTGTCATCCCGGTAAATTTTCTCTTTTTCACAGGATACTAACACCAGCAAGAGCCCTCCCAGAGCGAGTATGCGTTTCATAACTATTCATTTTAAAAATTGGCTTTTACAGGAAAGGTATACTAAGGACCCTCTTGAAGACCAGAAAGTTGGAAAGGCAAAAAAGTTTTTTCAAAAAAGTTTACTTAAAAAACGTTAAGACCCCGACTTTTCAGGCATAAGCACAAAAAAAGAGCAGCCTAAAGCTGCTCTTTAGAGGAATATATGAAAAGCGAAACTAGGCTAGCTCGGCAATTACCGTTTGACCAGACACGGGTTTATCGCCTAGTTTAACCAGAATCTTAGCGTCTAAGGGGAGAAAAATATCCACCCGGCTACCGAACTTGATGAAGCCAAATTCTTCGCCCTGCGTGACCGCGTCGCCTTCTTTTACGTACCAGCAAATGCGGCGGGCCAAAGCTCCGGCAATCTGACGAAACATAACTTCTACGCCGGATTCATGCCGCACCACGATGGTCGTACGTTCGTTTTCCGTTGAGGACTTGGGATGCCAGGCTACCAGGTATTTTCCGGGATGATACTTGAAAAAGGAGACCATACCGGAAAGCGGGCTACGATTCACGTGCACATTAATCGGCGACATAAAGATACTTACCTGTCGGCGGGGACCGTTGAAATACTCCGTTTCAACCGTTTCTTCAATCACTACTACTTTTCCGTCCGCCGGGGCAATAATATGCTTGGAATCCTGAACCGTTTTACGGCGGGGGCTTCTGAAAAACTGTAAAATGATTAAGTAGACAATGATACTCACCACGATCACGACCTGACGGGTCAAAGTCTGGGCTGGAAATAGGTAGGCAATCGTAGCATTAATGGCCAGCAAGATGGCCAGAGCCAGGGACAACGTAGCAATACCTTCTCGGTGGATGGTCATAGGGCTAAATCTTGAGAAACTTTGACTGTCTGGGCTTTCGTACGCCCTTTAACAGCGAATCAGCTTTTTTTCTTAGGTATACCCGAGCCAAAGCGGCTCGGTTGGGGCCGCAAGGTACGAAAAATAGCACGATTCCTTAATGTACGGTAATCAGATAATGAACCGTACGAGCGGGCTTTTGCTTAGGGTCGGAGGGGACGTAGTTAAGAATCCACAGCGTCGTTCCTTGGCGTAAGCCCTTAACCGTATAGATCTGTTCACCGCCAGCACCGGGGCGAGGTGGCTTATTGGCCTGATACTTACTGGTAATCTTCACGATGCTTGAGTCGCTCAACGCGTAGGTCCATTGATGACCCATCTCAGGGTTACTTCCCAGACGAATTTCACGGCTATTTCCTACCCCCAATGTCAATCTACCCGGACCCTGAGCCCAGGCTCCTACACTCAGGAGCAGTAAGGCTCCCATCAGGCTCCAGTATTTCATCAGCTATAACGGTCGTTACGCCAGGGATAGGCCGTATTGGAATATCCCCGCTCTTCCCAAAAACCTAGTTTATTTTGCGGTAAAAACTGAATTCGTTTGATCCACTTCGATCCTTTCCAGGCGTACAGCTGGGGCGTAATCATCCGGGCTGGACCACCGTGTTCAAGGGCGAGCGGTTCGTCGTATACGGTATGTGCTAGCAATACGTCGGGTTTCAGAGCTTCTTCCAACGAAACGTTCGTGGTGTAGGTATCGTAGCCGTAGCACAACAGATGCGTAGCCGTTTCCTTGGGTTGTACCAGAGCCGCCAGATCCATGAGCCGAACGCCTTTCCAGACCATGTCCAGCTTCGACCAGGTTGTTACGCAGTGAAAATCGGAAGTATCCTCGGTTTGCGGCAACGCCATGAAATCCTCCCATTTCAGTACGACGGGATGTTCTACTTCACCGTCGATAGTCAATCGCCAGCGATCCAGTGAAATGTCGGGATGATAACCTAAATCCAGTACGGGCCACTTTTGCGTAATGGTTTGTCCAACGGGGACTTGCGGCATCCCGTGGCGATTCGTTGGACCCTTTCCCTGGGGCCGCTCGTCAGCGATGGACGGCGTATTGTTCATGCGTTCTTCGAATCGGGCTTTGAGTTTCATCCGGGCCTCGATGATACGCTCCAGTTTTTCGTCGGGTGACTGTTCCATGGCAGTTGAGCTTCTTCTACTTCAAATGTATTAAATACCAAGTAAAAAGCCCATTCCTAAGGAACGGGCTTTCACAGCATTTTACTAATTTCTTATCGATTAGACTAAAGTCAAAACCGCCAGTTCGCGTACCGCCCGGGCGATTCCCTCGGGATCAAACCCACATTCCCGGTGCAGTTCAAGTTGTTCTCCGTGTTCAACGATGCGATCCGGAATACCCAGTCGTTTTACTTTAGCCGTATACCCATGTTCCGTCATAAATTCCACCACTGCAGAACCCATACCTCCCATCAGACAGCCATCTTCTACCGTAATGACTTTATCAAACTTCTGGAACACTTCATGTAACAGAGCTTCGTCTAACGGCTTCACAAAACGCAGATCGTAATGAGCGGGGGTCAATCCCTCTTTTTCGAGCAGTTGGCAGGCATTAGGTACGTAATTACCAATCGGCCCGATGGTCAGAATCGCAACTTCTTCGCCATCTTGTACCTTACGACCTTTACCGATTTCGATCAGTTCGAAGGGCGTACGCCAGTCGGGCATCACGCCTTCGCCCCGGGGATACCGGATCGTGATGGATTGAGTACCGGATTGTACCCTGTCACTTTGAGCCGTGTACATCAGGTTGCGTAGCTCTTGCTCGTTCATGGGAGAGGCTACGATCATATTCGGAATACAACGCATAAAAGCGATGTCGTAGGCTCCGTGGTGCGTTGGTCCGTCGGCTCCGGCAAAACCAGCCCGGTCCAGACAGAAAACGACGGGTAACTCCTGAATACAAACGTCGTGTACAACCTGATCATAGGCCCGCTGCATGAAAGTACTGTAGATGTTACAGAATACCGTCAGGCCTTGGGTAGCCATACCCGCTGAAAACGTAACCGCGTGCTGTTCCGCAATGCCCACATCGAAAGCCCGTTCGGGCATGGCCTTCATCATGATATTCATAGAAGAACCACTCGGCATGGCGGGGGTCACGCCTACGATTTTAGCATTCTGTTCCGCCAGTTCCACCAGCGTATTACCAAATACTTCCTGGTATTTCGGTGGCTGGGGTTTCTCGTATACTTTCTTGAAAATCTCCCCGGTAATCTTATCAAATTTTCCGGGAGCGTGCCACTTGGTCTGATCCTTTTCCGCCGGACCGTATCCTTTGCCCTTAACGGTTACGCAGTGCAGAATTTTGGGCCCCGGAATGGCTTTCAGATCCGAGAAAATTTCTGTCAGATGATCGACATCATGCCCGTCTACGGGACCGAAATACCGTAAATTCAGGGATTCGAAAAGATTACTCTGATGCAGTAGCGTCGCTTTAAGGCCATTTTCGATCTTCGAAACGATCTCCTGAGCAGTCCGTCCGAAATTACTCATTTTACCGAGCAGGTTCCAGATTTCATCTTTGACCCGATTGTAGGTATGAGACGTAGTAATATCCGTCAGATAATCCTTTAAAGCTCCTACATTCGGATCGATACTCATGCAATTGTCATTGAGAACAATCAGCAAATTCGTATCCTTCAGCGAACCTGCGTGGTTCATGGCCTCGAAGGCCATACCCCCCGTCAGAGCCCCATCGCCAATAATGGCTACGTGCTGCTGTTGGGTATTACCGTTGTGCAAGGCTCCAACCGACATGCCCAAGGCCGCTGAAATCGACGTAGATGAGTGACCTACGCCAAAGGCATCATAAGGACTTTCCTTACGTTTGGGAAAACCCGAAAGCCCCCCGTAGAAACGGTTGGTATGAAAGCGATTGCGGCGACCGGTAAGAATTTTATGGCCGTAAGCCTGGTGCCCAACGTCAAAAACAATCTGATCTTCGGGCGTATGCAGGGCGTAGTGCAGGGCTACCGTGAGCTCTACCACCCCTAAGCTAGCTCCAAAGTGTCCGCCGTAGACGGAGACATTATCAACAATGAATTGACGTAACTCCTGGCAGACCTGAACCAATTGCGATTTATCCAACTTCCGCAATTCCTCAGGGGTGTCAATTTGAGCTAGCAAAGGACCAGGCGTAATAAGCATTGCATAAGGGGATTCAGGAACTGAATGAGTTACTCGTTAGCACTCGCTCATTCCATGATTCATAGATGAACTGTGAGTCTTAAACCCTTGAAAGTCACGAAATGTTTCGTAGGCTAACGTGGGTTTTGGTAAAAACGAGGACAAAGGTACGGTAAAAACCGGTTAGGTGCCGTATAATCCTTCGTATCCCTCATTGAAAAACCCCTCGGTAGGCGAGGGGTGCTTCCTTTAATTCTTCTGACTGGCTTTGTAAAGCTTCTGCTTTTCTTCCCGCGTAAGACTTTCATAACCGGATTTCGAAATCTTATCCAGAATCGCGTCTATTTCTTCATCGCCGGGATAATCTTCCGTAGTCGTGCTATACGTCGTAAAGCTCGTCCGCGTTTGTGAACGGTACTTGACCTGCATCGTTGGTCGCGGTTCGCGGGCGAACAGGCGTTTGAAAAAATCCAGTACGGCTTCGACGGGTTGGCCCAGATCAATACCCCGACGTAGCATTCGGATGTACAAATAACCAAATAAAGCTCCACTCAGGTGAGCAATGTTTCCGCCCGCATTGGTACCGGGAATCTGGGCGAAAGAAACGATTACGCAGAAGGCTGCAATGTATTTAATCCGAACGGGACCGATAATCAGTACGTGGAATGTATAGTTTGGTAAGAGTGTGGCCGCACCAAGCATTACGGCGTATACGGCTCCCGAAGCTCCAATGTTTAGTTCTTCCAGATTGGCCTGAAAATAAGGAACTACGTTGTATAAGGTCAGATAGATCAATCCACCAAAAATACCACCCAGCAGGTAAATACTCACCAACCGACGGCTCCCTAGATACTCCTGTACCAATTGACCAAACCAGAAGAGAAACAGCATATTAAATAAAATATGCAGTACCTGCTGATGGACAAAGCAGTACGTTAGTAGGGTCCAGGGTTTATACAGAATGTGGCCCAGATTAGGTTTCATCGCTATCTGGTCGAGAATCATCCCGTAGATACCGGGTTTTCCGGCCAGACTAAAGCTTACCTGAATTACTAACAAAACCAAGAATACAAAAACGTTGATCAGAATCAACTGAATCAACCCATTGTCTCTTCTGGAAAAAGCCTCCTTGATATCGTCGACAAAGCCGCTCATAGCTAAAAAATAGCGTTAATAGTTCCCATGGTTACCCTATACTTAGTTATGAAAGCTAACGCATACGGCTCCTGTAAATCTTAAAAAAAATAATGCCTGATCAATAGAAATTTTTCCGTTGCCCGGCCCAGTACCGAATTAAAATAAAAGCAAAAAGCATTCCGCCGATGTGAGCGAAGTGTGCCACGTTATCGCCGGGAGTGCGGTGTAAACCAGAGTATAACTCAAATATTCCATATAAAGCTACAAAATATTTAGCCTTGATTGGAAAGGGAATGAACAACAAAAACAACGTAGTATTGGGGAACAACATTCCAAAGGCCATTAGTAATCCGAAAATAGCTCCGGAAGCCCCTACCATCGGAGCATTTAACGCTAAGCTCACGTACTGCTTCGTCAAATAAATACACTGATTTTGGTACAGAGCCACGTCCGGATTTTCCAGATACCGTCGTACTTCAGGTATTGAATTGAGCCTTGGAGCGTAATCGTTCACAAAACCTACGAAGTTTGTGGGATCGGGGTCTTGAATAAACAACAGAGCCGCTTCTTTCAACTGACTTATCTCATAGTAGTTGATTCCCGAATACAGTAGGCCTGCTCCAATGCCCGTAAATAGATAAAAAAAGGTAAATCGTTTGGTACCCCACAATTGCTCCAGTCCTGGACCAAACATAATCAGGGCGAACATGTTACTGAAAATATGCCCCAGATTGCCGTGCAGGAACATGTGGGAAACCATCTGAATCGGATTGAAAAGCGGAGAACTGAAATTATGCAGTCCTAACCATTCATCCAGATTGGGTACTAACAGGTTCTGAGCAGCAAATACCGCTACATTAAGAATCAGGATAATTCGTACGGCCGGTGTAAGATTGAACATAGGATGTATTCGTACGCTTGTAGATAAATCGGACTTCGGCAAAAGTGCACAAAAAACCGTTCTCCTTCAGCAATTATTCGTTTAACTTCCTTCCGCCAGGTACCAGCAGGAGATTTTTCTGAAAGTACTGACAAAATTCCGTCAGCGGGCATTCTAAACACTTGGGCGAACGGGCTACGCAAACGTATCGTCCGTGCAGAATCAGCCAGTGATGAGCCCTCGGTACCAGATCCTTGGCAATGTACTTCATCAGCTCTTTTTCAACGGCTAAAGGCGTCGTAGCCGTCTTGCTGACCAGCCCTATCCGGTGCGATACCCGAAATACGTGCGTATCGACCGCCATGGTTGGCTGATTATAAATAACCGAGGCAATCACATTCGCCGTCTTCCGACCCACGCCCGGCATTTTCTGTAAATCTTCAATCCGGACGGGTACTTCTGAACCAAATTCTTCGACCAGTATCCTTGCCATTCCAACCAAATGTTTGGCCTTATTGTTTGGATACGAAATGGATCGAATGTACGTAAAGACCTCATCGGGCGTGGCCAAGGCTAACAGTTCAGGCGTCGGAAACCGCTCGAACAGGGCAGGCGTCACGAGATTGACGCGTTTGTCGGTACACTGAGCCGATAAGATTACGGATACCAGCAACTCGTAAGGATTCCGGTAACTCAGCTCGGTTTCGGGCTGCGGGAAGTGTTCGGTAAAATACGCCAATACACCAGCGTAGCGTTCTTTCTTAGTCATAAGCAAAAAAACCCCGACTCCCGAAGAGAGAGGGGGTACGCGAAGATAATAAAAAACCAATCCCGCTGAATCAGTATGATTCCTGACGGGATTGGTTCTTCTGGCGACTCGCTCGCGAGTATTCCAGAATAGTATCCGTAACGCGGGTGGATGGCTGCAGCTCTACTTTGTTTAATCCGGCTTTCAGGTCCATAATATCCAGATAGAAGAGCAGTAACTCATGGTCGTGCATGAGCAGTTCTTCGATCTGCTGGTTTTCTTCCGTGCTTGTTTCTTCGTATGCGTACCGAAGAATGTCATTTTGTGTAAAGGTTTGTATCATACGTCCGAACGTGTTTACTCATCATTTTCCGTAAGTTAATGAGAGCATAACGCATACGGCCTAAGGCGGTGTTAATACTAACGCCCGTGGCGTCAGCAATCTCCTGGAAACTCATGTCTTCGTAATGCCGCATAACCAGCACTTCGCGTTGTGGCTCGGGAAGCCGCGTAATGAGTTCCTTCAGGTGTTCATACGTTTCTTTTCGGATGGTAGCCGCCTCAATGGAGTCGTCTGCAAATTCCAGCGTATTAAACACATTGCTGCCGTCCTCGAACACCACTTCAGGGTAGCGTTTCTCCCGGCGGAAGTAATCAATAGCGAGGTTGTGTGCGATTCGAATGATCCAGGGAAGGAATTTACCTTCTTCGTTGTACTTACCCGATTGCAGCGTATCTACGGCCTTGATAAAGGTATCCTGCGTAAGATCTTCTGCAACGAATGAATCCTTAACGATGAGGTAAATAGTCGTGTAAACCTTCGATTTATAGCGATTGACTAAATGTTCAAAGGCACGCTCATTTCCACGGATGTACAGCGAAACCAGCTCACTGTCGCTAAATTGGACTTTTGCCATTTACTTTCCAGTTTAGTTAACGTAAAGCTGTGCTTCATGTAGTATCTCCTATCCGTGTTTTTTTTATTGTAGCATTCAAAATTAATCTCTTCCAGCAAAATACCAAAAACGCCAAGCCGTGTCTGAGCCCATCTGACACGGTTTTAACAGATTTTAACAATACTTTCCAAAAATAGAGCTGAAAATCCCTCCTTCACCAAATCATATTCGGAAGACAAGCCTGAAATCTCTGTATTATTTTTTTTGTGAAGAGTCACAAAAATAGTACAATAAATTCATTACTTAGACTTTTACCCATTTTTAACGGGTAAAAACTTTAATTTTTTTCGAATGGCGGGTGGTAACGCATTTTGCTCCACAACCAGTATACCCACCAAAAACACTAGTACGAACAAGCCATGTACGAGGGCCGAAACAAAGAGATTAGAGAACGTATACAAGGAAGAAAGCCCAATCAATACTCCACCCACCCCGATATACCCCACGGCTGAAGTTACGTGATATGGAATGGGATAATATTTGTCGCCCAGTACATAACAGGCTACCATCATGACCAGACAGGAGAGAGCAAAGGCAATGGCACACCCCATGTAACCTAGCCAGGGAATCAAGGCAAAGTTGGCAACCAATGTAACCGCTGCTCCGATAAATGTCAGTAAGGTACCATATTGGGTTTTATCCGAAAGTTTGAACCAAACCGTTAAGTTGTAGTACACGCCCAGAAACAGATTCGCCAATAACAACACGGGTACGACGGGCAAACCCTCCCAGTATTCTTTCCGCCGGAGGAACAGATGGGCCACTACATCCAGATTCAGCGAAACAACTACCCAGATCAGTACTGAGACAATCACAAACCATTTCATGACGTCCGCAAATACACTCGGAGCATTTTTGTCTTCCGCCTTGGAAAAAAAGAAAGGCTCAGCCGCGTAACGGAATGACTGAATCACCAGACTCATAAAAATGGAAAGCTTATATACGTTACCGTAAATTCCTAAAGCTTCCTTCGAGGTATGACCCGGATAGAACCCTTCGGGTAACCAGCGTTCGAGCACCAGCCGGTCAAAAAGCTGATTGAAATTACCCGCTAAGCCCAGAATAAGGATGGGGTATGCGTAGATCCACATGGGCTTGAAGGCGTTCCAGTCCCAGCGAAAGCGAAAATCCCGAAGCTCTCCCCATAACATGGGAATCGTGGCCAGATTGGCAATGAGATTCGCAAAAACAATATAACCCACTCCCAATGCGGGATTGTAGTTGAAGAACCAGGTGCCTTTCAGAAAAGGTAGAAAATTGCCTTCGTGAATGTTCCGGCAGAACCAGAGGAAATAGAAATTCAATCCCACGTTAAGAAGGATATTGGAAACGCGAATGGCGACAAATTTCCGGGGACGTTTTTCGAGCCGGATCCGGGCGTAGGGGATGGCGACCACAGCATCAATGATCATAATAATGGCTAGCCAGGAAACCAGCTGTCCCCGACCCGGATACCCAAATTCCTCGGCAATGGATGAAGAAAGCAGAATGATCATTCCTGAACCGATGCAGCTTACCGTCAGGATCGCCGTAATTGACAGGTTGTAGAATTCCTGAAAACGATCCTTCTCCCGGGAAGCAAAGCGGAAAAACGTGGTTTCCATCCCGAAAACGTAAATCACATTGAGTAAGGCTACCCAAAGAAAGTACGTTACCTGTTCAGCTAAAGGTCCGGGACCAAATACGGCCGTGTGTAACGGTACCAGCAGATAGCCAATCACCCGACCCAAAATACTGCTGACACCATACAGAGCCGTGTCACTGGCTAGTTTCTTCAAAACACCCATACAAGTCTTTCCGTACCTAGCAGAATATTCTCGTGTACGTTCCGCAAAGGTAGGCAAGGCAAGAGCCAAATTCCCAACCCCTAGCTAATGAGCACCAGAGAATCGTACTTTTGGCAAAACTTTCACGTATGAAATTTCTTTACCTGCTGAGTGGGCTACTGCTGACTTCGGCTTTTCAGTCGCTGTGTGCTCAGGTCGTAGTCGGCTATTATCCCTTTAACAGTGTATTGACGGTCAGTAGTAATCCCCGTCATCGCATCTGGGGGGAGGCTCGCTTTCAAACCAATTCCATTTTTTCTTCCCTTAACACCGAGCTGGCTCCGATGGTCACGTTTGTTCGCAAACCCCAGCATTTGTTTTACGCGGGCGTAGGAGCCAATTTGGGTATTGTAGGTAAGCTGGTTGACTCCAAAACGCGGTTAGTACAGGGTTATTTTCTCAGCGTTGGTACGCGGGTTACGCCGCTGGTTAAAGTTCCTCAACTAGGTATTTCCTTTGAGCTTACCCCGTACTCACGTCAGGATTTTAAAACGGGTAATTTCCGTAGCTGGCTGGGGGTAACCTGGCAACTCCGGAAATCAGAACCCGTAGTTACCGAATAGTTACAAAAAAGGAGAAGCAAGAAGCTCCTCCTTTTTTGTAAAACCGATCTGATCAAATCGTGTTCTTCATTACTGTTTCGCCGCCATTTGATCCGCCTGCGGGAAATACACCAGTGCTTTCTTATACAAAGGATCGTTCGCGTTTAGAACCTGATACAACTCATTGCGGAGCCCCGCCGTACTTGAACGCTTTTCCCAGATATAACTAGCGACCAAGGCTTTAATCTGATCCTGCATGTAACGCTTAGAACGGGACAGATCGGCTTCATTTCGCTTGATTCCTGAGGCTGCCGCCATCGCCGCTACTTCGTTAATCATGGCATCGCTTACCGTAAATTTCTGTAAATAGTCTTTAAACGTTTGTTCACTCAACTTAGCCCGATTGTCCAGTGCATACCGGAAGGCGTACTCGGCAATGACGTTACGAGCGGCTAGCTGATACAGATATTTGGTACGATAACTCGTATCTACCGAAACGAAAATATCGGGAATAATCCCACCACCGCCGTAGACTGCCCGGCCATTATCCGTTTTGAAGGCCTGTTTTTTATCAAATTTGATACTGTCCGCTACAAATAACTCGCCATCCTTGTAGCGATCATCTGAATCGTAAATAGTGTAGGGTTTCTGAATACAGCGGCCACTGGGGGTATAGTACCGCGAAACGGTGATTCGGATCTGTGAACCATCAGACAAATCGACGGGCGTCTGTACCAGCCCTTTTCCAAACGTACGACGACCTACCAGTAAAGCCCGGTCATGGTCCTGCAAGGCTCCGGCCACGATTTCGGAAGCCGAGGCTGAGTTTTCGTCAATCAGTAACACAACGGCTCCTTTTTCAAAGAGACCTTCCTTACGGGCGTAGGTTTCATCGTCGAATTGCGTACCCTTGCCGTCGGTCTTTACGATGAGCTTATTACCACCCATTAATTCGTCCACAATATCCGTAGCCCGATCTTTGAAGCCACCACCGTTGCCGCGTAAGTCCAGTACCAGCCGACTCATCCCTTGTTTCTTGAGCGAAGCCAGCTGACTGCGAAATTCATTGTAAGTCGATTCCGCAAAACGATCAATTTTGATATAACCCGTATTGCCGTCAATGAGATAGCTAGCCGAGACGGAATAGGAAGGGATCCGCCCCCGAGTTACATTAAAATTCAGTAGATTTTTTTCGCCCCGCCGCTGAATATCCAGTTTCACTGCCGAACCGCCCGGTCCCCGGAGCTTACTAAAGATTAGTTGATTATCCACTTTCTTTCCGGTCAGTGGCGTACCATCCGCCCGAATCAACCGATCCCCCGAACGCATGCCCGCCGTAGCTGCTGGTCCGCCGGGAATGGCATTGATCACAAAAACTGTATCGTTAAAAATATTGAACTCCACACCAATACCGTCAAAACCCGATTCAAGCTGGGCTTTGGCCGCCGCTACCTCTTTCTTGGGAATATAGACGCTGTGGGGGTCCAGGTGCGTCATCATCTTTTCCAGCGAATAGTCTACCAACGTGTCTGTATTTACCGAATCGACGTACGCGTTATCAATCCAGGTTAGTACTTCCCGGAACTTATTGAGGTTGCGTACCAGATCACCGGAATAGCGGGTGCGGCCCCCAAAAAAGGTCGCTCCGATCAGGATACCCCCGGCCAGCGTAGCCGCCAGTAACATCGGTAAGCGAATCATCGACGTACTGTTGCGGATGTTTTTATCAGAATGATTTTCCATGAAGGATAAGCTATAATAATGCCGTTTTGGTATCAAAAAAACGTTTCCAGCAGTAGAAACGTTTTTTCAGGTAGAGGCGATGCAAGGTCTTACAATTTACCTTTTTCCAGCGTTTTTGGGTCAATTCGGCGGACAATTTCTTTTCGGCTTAAATGAACGGCCCACAAACCCAGCAATTCCTTTTCTTTTTGCGGTTGAAGGGTAGGAAGCTGCTTTCGGTTAATTGCTGTCGTCAATTCCGGCGTCATAACCACAGGAATCGTATACAGCCATTCGCTGCCATCGCCAATTTTCTGGATGTTATTTTCCTGCGGCAATTGTTTTTCGGCATTGTACCGATATGCCGCGAAGACTTCTTTCGTCTTGGCATCAAAGCGAGGCTGATTCCACTGAGCAACCGGTACAAATTCAATACGGGCTCCATACGCCTGAGCGAGCGAATCCACCAAAGCTTTGGTCGATAAAGCCCGGATGGGTTGACGATCAATAACCCGGCCTATGGCATCCCCCTGCTCAGTAGCCAAGGTAGAAACCTGAGCACTGGTCACGTGCTTAATCTTCTGATTTTGTATTTCCTGCTGCATTTTAGCAGTATCCAGGCGTTTGAATTCGCAGGACGTAACCAGGAGCGTACTTACCACAAGTACACTTGCTACTCGTTTCATAATCGGTGTGCTTCGTTAACGGGCAGCCAGCTGGGGAAATTTCTTTGAAAGAGCCGGCGTGGAAAAAGAGGTAAAGTCGGGGCCTTCGTTCGGGGCCGGAGTAAGCACTCGAAGATATGAAGGAGGAGCAAAGACGCGATCCGCCCGTAAGAAGGGTAAATTGATGAATTCGCTCAGCTTGTCAAATTGTCGACGACCCCAAGGTGTATTAAAAGCGGTGATCCGTACGTCTGGACTCACCTTCAAAATGACGTTTGCTCGCCGTACCCGCACCACCTGCCCATTGATGACGACTTTTCGGGTTTTTCCGAACAAAGGAATATCGATGGCCCAAGCAGAATGCACGCTCAGTACCAGCAAACAAAAAACTCCTATGCTTTTGAAGAATTTCACGCAGTAAATGTAAGAAGTTCTCAAAAAGAATTAAAAATCAGCAGTACTTATCTTACTCAACGCGAAGCCTTTGCTTTAGGTTCTGTGGTTGGTACATCTTATTATAGTTATCTTTGTGGAAAATTTGTCCTTGTTTAAAAGCAACGTTTTCCGTCAGTAGGGAAAACCTATTCATAGTATCCTTATGCTTGAGCAATTAGAAGCCATACGCGAACGCTTCCACGAAGTATCCCAGCAGATCGTTCAGCCCGAAGTGGCCAGCGATGTGAAACGATATAAAACCCTGAGTAAAGAGTACAAAGACCTGGAAAAAATCGTCAAAAAATACGAAGAGTACCAATTGCTGTTGGGACAAATTGCCTCGGCTAAAGAAGTACTGACGACGGAAAAAGACGAAGAGTTTCGGGAAATGGCTAAGATGGAACTCGACGAACTCGAGCCCAATCAGGAAGTACTCGAACAGGAGCTGAAAGAACTACTGATTCCGAAAGATCCCAACGACAGCCGGAACATCATCCTCGAAGTTCGCGGGGGTACGGGTGGCGACGAAGCGGCCATTTTTGCCGGTGATATATTCCGGATGTACCAACGTTTTGCCCAGAATCAGGGCTGGCAGTTCCAGATTATGGACCAAACCGAAGGTAGCTCGGGTGGTTTCAAGGAAATCATCGTTTCGGTACAGGGGGAAGACGTATACGGAAAACTTAAATTCGAATCGGGCGTACACCGCGTGCAACGCGTACCTGCCACCGAAACGCAGGGCCGTATTCACACGTCAGCCGCATCGGTAGCGGTACTGCCCGAAGCGGAAGAAGTGGACGTACAGATCAACATGAACGACATTCGGAAGGATACCTTCTGTTCGTCGGGTGCCGGTGGACAGTCCGTAAACACCACGTATTCAGCCGTTCGGGTCACGCACTTGCCCACGGGTCTGGTCGTACAATGCCAGGACGAACGTTCGCAGATCAAGAACTTTGAGAAAGCCATGACGGTACTGCGTTCACGGCTTTACGAAATGGAACTGGCTAAACAACAGGCTGAGATTTCGGGTGCCCGTAAAAGCATGGTAGGCTCCGGTGACCGTTCCGATAAAATCCGGACATACAATTATCCACAATCCCGCGTGACGGATCACCGTATCGGCTATACCGTGCATAACCTTCCTTCGGTGATGGATGGAGACATTGGCGATTTTATCGAACAGCTTCGGATCGCTGAAAACGCTGAACGTTTGAAAGAAGGAGCCGTTTAGATTTTTAGTTGCTGGTTGTAAGTTGATCGGTATCTAGGGTTTGAAAAGTTTTGAGGGTTTAAAGTTTGAGTTTTTGTGAACTGATTGATAGGGGTTTAAGGTTTCATACGTTTGGAATGGGTGGGTTACTATCAAACTTCAAATGAATTCGAACCTTAAACCTAACTCAAGGTTAGCCTTGAAGTGCGATCAAACCTTAGGCCCATCAAACATTAAATGTGAAGCGTAAAGTCATGAAAATTACAATTGATATACCCGAAGATCAGGCTGTTTTTATGAAGCAGTTACTCGATCGTTTGCCTTTTACTACGATTACAGAAATCGTTGAAGATCGCCAGCCAGCGACTCCAACGGAGTTGGTTAAGGCGTTCCCTTTATTACAGCAGGAAGCAGATGTTCGGGTGTCGAACATCCTGAAACCCCATTTGAATTAAGTTTTTAATCGGCTGATTCTTGAGCGATTTCCTCTTTCTTTTTCTCGGGCTGGTGATTGGAGCCGTGGCCGCGTGGCTGGTTGCCAAAGGGCAGAGTAGTTCGCAGGTACGGGTGGCGGAAGCTTCGCTGAAAACCGTCCGTGACGAGAACGCTCAGCTCCGAACGGCTCTGGAAAAAGAACGCGGTGGTACGCTGGATCTGAACCGTCAGCTGGCGGCTCTGGAAGCCGATTACCGCAATTTGGAAGATAAACTTCACTTCCAACAGGAAGAACTCTCCGCCCAATTTCGGCTCTTGGCCAACGACTTGCTCGAAGAAAAATCGCGTCGCTTTACGGAGCAGAATCAGGTCAATCTACATCAGATTCTTCATCCACTGGGCGAGAAGATTCAGGCATTCGAACGCAAGATTGAAGAAAGCTACAAGGAAGAACTGCGGGATAAGGTCAGTTTGCTCGCCGAAGTACGCAAACTACACGACTTAAGCCAGCGGCTCAGTCAGGATGCCGATAACCTCGCCAAAGCCCTCAAGGGCGATACGAAACAGCAGGGGAATTGGGGCGAAGTGATTCTGGAAAAAGTACTGGAACGTTCGGGTCTGGTGAAAGGGAAAGAATACCTGACGCAGGTACTGACCCAAAATGTGGATAACAGCATCATCCGGCCCGATGTAGTCATCTGTTTACCCGACAACAAGCATCTGATCGTGGATGCCAAAGTTTCACTGGTAGCCTACGAACGCTGCATTGGCTGCGACGACGAAACCGAGCGGCATAAGTACCTCTCGGCTCACCTGACTTCTGTCCGCAGCCACATCCGGATTCTGTCTGAGAAACGTTACGAAACGGCTCAGGGCCTGATTTCTCCCGATTTTGTCTTGCTCTTTATGCCGATTGAGCCAGCGTTTAGTCTGGCCATTCAGTCGGATAACGAGCTGTTTAACTTTGCCTGGGAACGGCGGATCGTACTGGTCAGCCCTACCACCTTACTGGCTACCTTGCGTACGGTATCGAGTCTCTGGAAATTCGAAAAGCAGAGTAAGAATTCACTGGAAATTGCCCGCTTGAGCGGCGAACTG
Source organism: Siphonobacter curvatus (assembly GCF_002943425.1). Classification (NCBI taxonomy): domain Bacteria; kingdom Pseudomonadati; phylum Bacteroidota; class Cytophagia; order Cytophagales; family Cytophagaceae; genus Siphonobacter; species Siphonobacter curvatus. Next base: position 85,805 of record NZ_PTRA01000008.1, on the reverse strand, counting down.
TACGACAAATTTGAAGGCTTTATTCGCGACTTACAAAAAGTAGGTGATACGCTGAAATCGTCGCAATCCGCTTACGACGAGGCCGTCAAGAAACTCCATGAAGGCAAGGGCAATCTGATTCGTACAGCCGAAAAAATCCGCACACTCGGAGCCCGGGCCACCAAGGAGTTACCGAAATCGTGGCTGGATCAGGCGGAAGAGTAAGTATTTAGTTGGTAGTTGTTTGTTAATAGTTGTTGGTAATTTGCTCAGTAACAATCAACGAACAACCAACAACGATCCCCTAAAACTAATAACAACATGAACATTGGTCTCTTTTTCGGTTCGTTTAATCCCATTCATATCGGCCATTTGATTGTAGCAAACGTTATGGCTGAGACGACCGATCTGGATCAGGTTTGGTTTGTGGTTTCTCCCCAGAATCCTTTCAAAAAGAATAAGCAACTGCTACACGAGGAAGATCGCTACAAACTGGTTTCGCTGGCCATCCAGAACAATTCCAAGTTCAAAGTCAGTGATGTGGAGTTTACCATGCCGCGTCCGAGTTATACCATCGATACCCTGCTGAAGCTACAGGAGAAGTTTCCCCAGCATTCCTTTCGACTCATCATTGGCGGCGATAACCTGGGCCAGTTTCCAAACTGGAAAGAACACGAGCGAATTCTAAGTGAATTTGGTCTGTACGTCTATCCCCGGCCCAATGCTGAGCCGAGCGATCTGGTAGATCATCCCAACGTCCGGCTTGTGGAATCGCCCCTGCTGGATATTTCGGCTACCTTTATCCGGGCACAAATCAAGGCCGAACGAACCATTCGGTATATGGTCCCCGAAGAAGTAGAAGCCTATATTCGCTGGAAAAAATTTTACGTCTAAAGCAATGAACGTTAGTATTCTGGGTTGCGGCTGGCTGGGCTTACCGCTGGGCAAAGCACTGGCCGAACAAGGGCATACGGTGATCGGAACGACCACCTCAGAAGCAAAACTGCCCGTGTTAAGGCAGGCAGGCATTCAGCCCGTGCTTCTGAATTTCAATCCCGAACCCGTAGGCGATCTGGCGGCTTTACTTCAGGCGGAGGTACTGATCATCAGTATTCCACCCCGAGCCAGCTCGCAGGGCGACGATTTTCATCCGCAACAAATTCGCCAGTTACTCCACCAGATGACCGACTTTCGAGGAAAGCTAATCTACATTTCCTCGACTTCCGTGTATCCCGAAACCAGTACGGTACTCGATGAATACGGACCAACGCTGGAGAATCATCCTTTGATTACCGTTGAACATCTGCTACAGGAAAGCACGCTTCCCCTGACCGTACTCCGCTGCGGTGGCCTGATGGGCTATGACCGCATTGCCGGGAAGTACTTCATTGGAAAAACGGTAGATACCGGAGATGTACCCGTCAACTTTGTGCACCGTGACGACGTCATTGGCATTATTGAGACCCTCTTACAACAGGACGTCTGGAATGAAACCTTCAACGTGGTAGCTCCCGAGCATCCGGTACGGCGGGCCATCTACGAACGAAACGCGGAACAACAGGGCTGGGCTCCGCCTGTATTCGAAGAACCGGAAGCACCCGTTCCGTTCAAAGTAATTTCACCGGAAAAACTCATCAAGCAACTGGCGTACACCTTTCAGTATCCCGATCCGCTGGCGTTTCCGTAAGGCTCACCAGCCGTTCGATTGACTGATCAGTTCGGCCAGATCCAGGACTTTGATCTGGTCTTCTTTTTCTTTGGCTTTGACCCCATCCGTCATCATCACCATACAGAAAGGACAGGCAACGGCGATGGTTTTCGCTCCGGTATGTAGGGCTTCTTCCGTTCGTTCGACGTTGATGTCCTTTCGTCCGGGTTCGGGTTCCTTGAACATCTGAGCACCGCCCGCTCCGCAGCAGAGGCCGTTTTTGCGGGAACGCTTCATTTCTACCAAATCAGCATCCAGAGCCTGAATAAGAATCCGTGGAGCTTCGTATACACCATTCGCCCGCCCTAGATAACAAGAATCGTGATAGGTGATTCGCTGGCCACGAAAGGCTCCGCCCTGTACGGTCAGGCGGCCTTCATCAAGCAACTGCTGGAGAAAGGTGGAATGATGAATGACTTCATACGTGCCGCCTAGAGCCGGATATTCGTTTTTCAGCGTATTGAAACAGTGGGGACAGGCCGTCACGATTTTCTGTACACCATATCCGTTTAGCACTTCAATATTGGTTAAGGCTTGCATTTGAAACAGAAACTCATTTCCGGCCCGACGAGCCGGATCACCCGTACAGCTTTCTTCCGTACCCAGCACCGCAAATTTGATCCCCGCCTGATTGAGAATCTTGGCAAAAGCAACGGTTACGCGTTTGTAGCGGTCGTCGAAACTGCCCGCACAACCCACCCAGAACAATACCTCGGGCGTATCTCCATGAGCCATCAGTTCGGCCATGGTAGGTACTTTATAGTCCATACTCATACACGAATTGCTTTGAAACGGTTACAACTGCTCGGCCCAGTTAAAGCGGTCGCCGGGCGAGAATTTCCACGGAGCCTGATTGTTTTCCACATTCTGGAACATGGCATTCCAGGCGGCCGGAGCGTTGGATTCCTCCATGGCCTGATACCGACGCAATTGCAGAATAATGTCAAGTGGATTGATCAGAATAGGGCAGGCCTGTACGCAAGCCTGACAGGTTGTACAGGCTCGTAATTCCTCCGTTTGAATGTAGTCGCCCAGTAGTGATTTTCCGTCGTCCTTTAGCTCACCGCCATTCGTTTGCAGATTTTTTCCCAGGTCTTCCAGCCGATCCCGGGTATCCATCATGATTTTCCGGGGCGAAAGTTTCTTACCCGTCAGGTTTGCCGGACAAGCTGCCGTACACCGTCCGCATTCGGTACAGGAATAGGCGTCCATGAGATTTTTCCAGGAAAGATCCATGACGTCTTTAGCTCCAAATCTGCCCGCTTCCGGCGGCGTTCCCGTATCCGTTTCGGTACCGAGCATTAGTTTTACTTCCCGCGTGACAGAAGGCATAGCATCCATGGTTCCCTGCGGCTGAAATCGGGTAAAATAGGTGTTCGGAAAGGCCAGAAAGATGTGCAGGTGTTTGGAATAGGTAACGTATACGGCAAAGGCAAAAATGCCCAGAATATGAAACCACCAAGCGACCCGTTCGATGACGAGCAAAGCTTCCGTACTAAAACCCGCAAAAACAGGCTTCAAAAACTGGCTGATGACAAAATCACCCACAAGCGGATAATGGGCCTGCCCGCGTTCCTGTAACAAGCTATCAGCAGCATTCATACTCAGAATGGCCACCATCAGTACGATCTCGGTAATCAGAATAACGTTGGCATCCAGCAAGGGCCAGCCGTTCAATTCCCGGTGCTGACGGGCTTGCAAACGGGGCACTAGCCGAGCATCCCGGCGAATCAAAAAGAGTACACAGGCTACGAGTACACCCAGGGCCAATACTTCAAAAAAATCAATCAGGAACGGATAAAAACCGCCTAATACTGGAGCAAAAAGTCGGTGCGTGCCGAGTAAGCCATCCAGTACAATCTCCAGTACTTCGATGTTGATCAACAGGAAACCCGCGTAGACCAATAAGTGCAGTATACCCACCAGCGGTCGATCGAACATGCGTTGCTGCCCGAACGCGATCCGGAGCATGGTACGCCAGCGAAGACCCGGCTGATCCGTCAAATCCTCGGCCCGGCCGAGTTGGATCGTTTGCTGAATGATTCGAATCCGTCGAACCATCATCCAGCCCACTAACCCTGCAACTAAGGCAAAGACTACTTGCGATAGGAGTTGCATACCTTTTTTGTTTTGCTCGAAAAAATCAATTTACTCTAGCAAAGATACCATTATCAAAATAGTATGCAAGCATAATAACTAGTTTCCAGAACAGGGTTGAAATCAGAAAAACAAGGGAATATTTTCTACATCAAAGGGCTTTAGATGCGGGGGAAATTCATGAAGGCACTCTTTTTTATCCTATCCCTGTTCAAACTAATATCCGACAGCCATGAATACCGAACCGAAAGAAAACAATGGACTGAGAGAGAACACGGAGAAGCAAGAACCAGAAAAGTTATATCTGGGTCTGAACCCCTCTGAACTGAAAGCTCTGGAAAGTGAAGGTGTTGAGAATTATGAACAATCCTTTGAAAATGAAAAAGGAGAGTTTGATCCAACCGATATGGAAACGGAAGTAAATATTCGCGAACGGGGAAGTGTTGATCGGGCTGACCGCCATCAGCAGGATGCTGATCGCCATAGCCAGCACGATGAGGCTCCGATTAAGGAAGACGATCCTCTGCTATAATTGATATTTGTTGGGAAGGTTATACCCTTCTCTAAACCCCACAACCCTTTAACTTTATGAGTGCTGTTGCACTACCTCCTTCGAAAACCACCCGTCGCCGCCGTACTCGTCTTTGGTCAAAAGATCCAAAGCGGTCGGCTAAGGTGGCAGGGTTAGTTTACACGACCGACGATCAACCGGGTATTTATCGTTTACGCCATAATAAATCGTTTCGGTACGTTGACGCTGACAAAAAGCCTATACGCGATCTGGATACGCTACGGCGAATCCGTTCACTGGTTATACCACCGGCTTGGGAAAAAGTGTGGATAAGTCCGCTGGATAACGGGCATCTGCAAGCCACGGGTTTCGATACGAAGGGTCGCAAGCAGTATCGCTATCATCCGGATTGGAACGCTATTCGTAATGAGACCAAGTTTTATCGTTTAGTAGAATTTGCTGAAGTGCTGCCAAAGATTCGGGAGCAGGTTGAAAAGGACTTACGTCGCCCAGGCCTTCCGTACGAAAAAGTACTGGCCCTCATTGTTCGACTCATGGAAAAAACCAGCATTCGGGTGGGTAACGAAGAGTATAAGAAGCAAAATGGCTCGTATGGACTTACCACCATGCAGGATGAACATGCCGACATCGAAGGATCAAAAGTTACCTTTCGTTTCAAAGGGAAAAAGGGCATTTTCCACGAAATTAGCCTCAAAGACAAACGACTGGCGAAGTTGATTCAGCGGTGTAAGGATGTGCCCGGCGAGGAGCTTTTTCAGTATGTAGATAATGAAGGCAACCACCGTAGTGTTGGCTCTGGTGATGTCAATACCTATTTACGTGAGATCACGGGTGAAGAATTTACCGCTAAGGACTTTCGTACCTGGCGAGGTACGCTGGGAGCTTTTGAGGCGTTTCAATCGCTCGGATTATTCGATACGCCTACGGCCTGTAAACGCAATATCAACCGCTGTTATGATTTGGTGGCTGAGGCGTTGGGTAATACCCGGGCCGTTAGCAAAAAATACTATGTTCATCCCAAAGTAATTACGGCCTACGAGTCAGAGAAACTTTGGGGCTACTGCGAGGGACTAGATACGGCTGCCAGTGAAACAGCAGATCCCTCGTCTTTGTCTCCACTAGAACTGAAAGTGAAGCAGTTACTGGAAGCAACCGTCTAGTACCGTTCCCTAAATATGTACTGGACATTAGTTAGCATACCTACGAAAAACCCATGGGTAAGAAATTTCTTACCCATGGGTTTTTCGTTTTTTACGGCTTTGATGTTGGTTAAATAAAAGGCTCTATCTGCTATAACTCCTAAACCGCTTAAGTTTGCTACCTGATTTTAGGTAAGAAAACTATGTTGGCAAAGACTTACGGAGCGGCCATTTTCGGCGTGAATGCAACCCTGGTTACCGTTGAAGTAACGGTAGGACAGGGCACAGGTACTTTTTTGATGGGATTGCCCGATAGTGCAGTGAAGGAGAGCGTGCAACGCGTGGAAGCCGTCATTAAGTATCACGATTACTTCTATCCACGAACGAAGACCGTAATCAATCTGGCTCCGGCAGATATACGTAAAGAAGGCTCCGCGTATGATTTGCCCATTGCCTTGTGCGTATTACACGCTTCCGAACAGGCGAATCTGAAAAAGCTGGAAGAATATTTAATCATGGGTGAGCTTTCGCTCGACGGCAAATTGCGGCCTATCAAAGGAGTACTGCCTATTGCCATCGAAGCTCGCAAAAACCAGTTCAAAGGATTCATTTTACCGAAAGAAAATGCTTCGGAAGCTTCCATTGTTAATAACATCGACGTGATTGGCGTCGATACGCTCAGCGAGGCGGTGGATTTTCTGCGGGGAACGTTAGACATTGAACCTACCACATCCGATACGCGGGACATTTTTCTTACCACCCTCAACGAATACGAAACTGATTTTGCTGACGTACAGGGCCAGGAAAATATCAAACGCTCGCTGGAAATTGCTGCCGCCGGTGGGCATAACGTGATCATGATCGGACCGCCGGGGGCGGCAGAGACCATGCTGGCCAAACGTCTTCCCAGTATACTTCCGCCCTTGTCTTTACACGAGGCTCTTGAAACAACGAAGATTCACTCCGTGGCGGGCAAGCTGGGCAGTCGGGCCACCCTCATGGCCCGTCGCCCCTTCCGGAATCCGCACCATACGATTTCGGATGCCGCCCTGGTGGGGGACGGGGGTATGCCACAACCCGGCGAAATTTCACTGGCTCACAATGGTGTCCTGTTTTTGGACGAACTACCTGAGTTTAAGCAGTCGGCTCTGGAAGTCATGCGGCAACCGTTGGAAGAGCGGACCGTCAGTATTTCGAGGGCTCGCTGGGCGGTGGAATTTCCGGCTAATTTCATGCTCATTGCCAGTATGAACCCTTGTCCGTGTGGATATTACAATCATCCCGAAAAGGAATGCACCTGCCCGCCCGGTAGCGTTAGCAAGTACCTGAGCCGCATATCCGGCCCTTTACTGGATCGGATTGATTTACACGTAGAAGTAACGCCAGTCAATTTTGAGCAGTTATCTTCTACCCGAAAGTCCGAAGCGAGTGCCGCCATTCGCGAGCGGGTCATTAAGGCTCGCGAAATGCAAACGGAACGCTTCACTGAACATGCGGGCGTTTATTGCAATGCGATGATGCCGTCGGAGCTAGTACGAAAAGTGTGTGAACTCAGTGAAGCGGGTAAGATGCTGCTCAAAACAGCCATGAATAAATTGCAACTTTCGGCTCGAGCGTACGACCGGATTCTACGGATAGCTCGTACCATCGCTGATTTGGCGGGCTCTCCCGAAATCAAAATTGAGCACTTAGCCGAGGCCATTCAATACCGAAGTCTGGACCGGGAGAGCTGGGGAATGTAGTCGTTGATTGCTTTCATCTGGATTACCCGTATTTTCCCGGTACTCTATTTTTACCTTTGCAGCAACGACCATTCAATCGATATTTTGAACGTATTCTTACTTTTAGGAGCCAACTTAGGCGACCGGCTAGCCACGTTTCAACAAGCCCGGAAACGTATTGAAAACACGATCGGACCCATCCGCGTCCAGTCGAGTTTGTGGGAAACGGCCGCCTGGGGCCTGACGGATCAACCCGCCTTTTTGAATCAGGTAATCGAAGTAAATACCGAATGGGAGCCTTTAGAGCTGCTCCGGCGTACGCAGGCCATTGAAACGGAACTGGGTCGGGTCCGAAAAGAGAAGTGGGGAGCCCGTTTGATCGATATTGATTTGTTGTACTATGGTACGGAAGTTGTTAGGGATCCGGAACTGAGCATTCCTCACCCTTACCTGGCGGAACGACGTTTTACCCTAGTACCACTGGCTGAGATTGCTCCCGACTTTGTACATCCAGTGTTACAGTTAACTCAGCAGCGATTACTGGAAATATGCACTGATAATTCAAGCGTGCTACGCGTAGAGATTTAAAACATCTCCGGTTTTATTTGGTATCTACAGTAATTTAAAAATCCATCTCAATTGTAAACCATTCATTATCAACCTTTTTATTGACCTTCTCATTTCCAATTTATCTTTAACTTTCATTAACACCTTCTCCGTATGGAATTTTTGGATCGATCGCATCTACTGAGTGTAAACGATTCAAAAACTAATTCTTACAAAGCCATGAAAAACATTCTTTTGCTTGCCGCTTCTTTCATTTTCAGCACTGCCGCCTTCGCTCAAACCGTGGAAAAAGATCCCGTTCGTAAAATTGAAGTAACCGGAACTTCCGAAGTAGAAGTCGATCCGGATGAGTTTTACTTGACCGTTAGCCTCAAAGAGTTTTATAAGGATGAGAAAAATCAGAAAGATAAAGTCACCATCGATATTCTGGAAAAACAATTGATTCAGTCGGTACAAGGAGCCGGTTTGCCCAAAGACGCCCTGACTATTCAAGGAATCACGGGTTACCAGAACAGCATTGGAAAAAAGAAAAACCCGGCTCAGTTTCTGGAAAGCAAACAATACCAACTCAAATTAACCAAATTATATAATGTGGATAACTTGCTTTCCAAAGTGGATTCCCGGGGTATTGCCAATACTTACATCAGCCGGGTGGATTACTCCAAAAAAGAGCAATTACGCAAAGACGTGAAAATTAAGGCTTTACAGAACGCCAAAGAAAAAGCCGCCTATTTAGTAGAATCGCTCGGTGACAAATTAGGCGAAGTGCTAGAAATCCACGAAATCGAAGACAGCTACAATGCCCCCATGTACCAAATGGCTCAAATGCCTATGATGCGTATGGCAAAAGCTGATACAGAGGAGGTAGCCCAAAGTGATCTGGAATTCCAGAAAGTAAAGTTCACCTCCCGCATTCAGGTTATTTTCCGAATCAAATAATTGTCATTCCTTTTCAGTCCTTCGCTGCCAGCCCCAAGCTGGCAGCTTTGTTTTGTGCCTAAGTCAACCGCATTTTCCGTATTTTTGTCGGAAAGCTTACCCGGGGAACGGCAAAAAAGACTGAACACTAACAAGAATGATTGGTACGGATATACAGCAGGCGAAGGCCTTTTTGGAAGCGGGAGAACTCGTCGCCATTCCCACCGAAACGGTGTACGGTCTAGCGGGTAATGCCCTCGACCCAGCGGCTGTACTTTCTATTTTTCGGGTTAAAAACCGGCCGGCCTTCGATCCGCTCATTGTGCATACCAACGCGTTTGAACGTTTGCGGGAATTTGTGCGGGAAATCCCCGAGAAGGCTTTGGTACTGGCGGAACACTTAACGCCGGGACCTATTACGTTTTTGCTACCCAAAGCCGAATCCGTACCGGATCTGGTGACCAGCGGTCTGGATACCGTCGCCGTACGCATTCCCCGACATGAGCTAAGTCTTTCGTTGCTGAGTCAACTAGCCTTTCCGCTGGCGGCTCCGAGTGCAAATCCGTTTGGGTATATCAGTCCCACCACCGCCCAACACGTCGAACAGCAACTGGGGGAGCAGATTGCCTACATTCTGGATGGCGGTGCCTGCGAGGTGGGCGTGGAGTCAACCATTGTGGGTTTTGAAGGCGATCAGGTCATTGTGTACCGAAAGGGAGGTACGCCGATCGAACGCATTGAACAACTGGTAGGCCCTGTAGAGGTAAGGGCTCATTCCAGCTCGAATCCACAGGCTCCGGGCATGTTGAAAAGTCATTACGCCCCACGTACGCCACTGACCTTGATTAGCGGTTCTGCCTCGGTACCAAACTCAGATCGAGTAGGAGTGCTTAGTTTCCAGAACGATTACGGCCGGTTGCATCAGGAAATTCTTTCCGTAACGGGTGATTTTGCCGAAGCGGCTCATAATCTTTTTGCCGCCATGCGACGATTGGATGCCCTGGGTTTGGATCGTATTTACGCCGAATTAGTACCCGAGCGGGATTTGGGAACCGCAATTAATGACCGGATCCGAAGAGCCGCGGCCGAGTAAAAACACTTGCTTTTTACCTTCTACTGACTGCATGAAAACGCTTTTGAGTACACTCGTTTGCCTGTGGATTTTTCTTCAGCCAACCGCCGCTCAGGTCCCGTTTGGGGAAGCCTGCGTAGGTACGTGGACGGGCCGGATGGAAATCTTTGCTCGTGGAAAACTACGCGATACGGTTACCGTTCGACTGACGGTGGGAACAACTACCGAGCCGGAAAGCTGGTCCTGGAAAACCGAGTACCTTTCCGCAAAACAGCCCGCCGTCAAAGATTACCGGTTACGATTGAAAGATGCCGCTACGGGCCTGTACCTCATGGACGAACGCGACGGAACGGAGTTAACGAGTTATCGCTTTGGTAATAAGCTGTATAGCGTATTTGAAACGGAAGGAATCGTACTTACCTCCACGTATGAACTGCGGGAAGATGAGTTAATTTTTGAAGTTACTTCCGGGAAAAAAGGTTCGCCGCAATCCGTCGTCAACTACTCCGTCGATCATCTGCAACGTGTCGTATTGCGGCGAAACTAAATTTCTTAATTCCAGATTTCGTTCATCGCCGTAAGGATCAGCGGCTGATCATCCGTAACGACAATGGTATGCTCGTGCTGAGCCACAAATCCGCCCCGGTTGCCAATCAGCGTCCAGCCATCGTTGGTTTCGTTGGCGTACATGGAGTCCGTGGCGATAAACGTTTCAATGGCTACCACCGAGTTTTTCTTGAAACGAGCCTTGTTAAAACGGTCGTAGCAGTTCAGAATACTGCTGGGTTCTTCGTGTAATTTGCGGCCAATGCCGTGACCGGCCAGATTTTTAATCACCCGATATCCCGCTTTTTTTGCTTCCGTTTCGATCAGTAAACCAACATCCGCAATACGTACGCCCGTTTTAATGTGCTGAATTGCCTTATGTAAAATCTGTTTCGACGTGTTGACTAACGGCTGGTGTTTCCGGGTATCCTGCCCTAATACAAACGAACCGCCATTGTCTGCCCAAAAGCCGTTCAGCTCGGCGGATACGTCGATATTAATCAGGTCGCCTTCGCGAAGTACTTTTTTAGCGGAAGGAATGCCGTGGGCTACTTCGTGATTCACGCTGATGCAGGTCCAGCCGGGAAAACCGTAACTCAGGCGAGGAGCTGAGCGGGCTCCCAGTTCCTTGAGGATTTTTCCACCGAAATTATCCAGGTCTTTCGTCGTGAGACCGGGGCGGGCGTACGCTCGCATTTCCTTAAGGGTCAGCCCGACGGCTTCGCTCACCTGTTGCATTCCCGCTAATTCGGCCTGTGAGGTAATCGACATATTTTTCCTAATTTGTGAATAAAGGTATTGCTTGTGGATAACTGTGGATAACTCGAATTAGTTTACCCGACAATTTCCATTTCACTGAATCCGCTGGCCTGTTTCCGAAGCCGGATTTGGGTAGTGATTCGTTCTTTCAGGGCTTCCACGTGGGAAATAATCCCAATCATGCGGTTGGATTCGGCCTGTAATTTTTCCAGCGTTCCCAGAGCAATTTCCAGCGTATCGGGATCAAGGGTACCGAAACCTTCGTCGATGAACAGACTTTCAATCCGGACGTTTTTCGATACCATATCGCTAAGACCCAGGGCCAAAGCTAGACTTACCAGAAAAGTTTCTCCGCCCGAGAGCGTAGCCACCGCCCGGCGTTCGTCAAAGTTTCGATCGAGTACCCACAGGTTTTCCTCATCGCCTTCGGGCGGCAGGAGCAGATACCGATCCGATAAATCCTTCAAACGACTATTCGCCGAACGGGCCAGATTCGCTAGTGTTAATTTCTGAGCAAACTGGTTGAATTTTTTTCCTTCGCGGTCACCCAGCCCTTCGGCCAGTAATCGCCATTTTTTATAGCGTTGTTCGAGATTCGCGATTTCCGCAATCCGGCGGGCATTTTCGGCCCGGCTCGTTTCATTATCTTTCAATGACTGCTTCCAGCCACCAATTTTCTGTAGATACTCCCGTTCGGAATTGCGGTAATCCTCCATTCGACTTTTCAACACATCAATCGACAAATCCGAATCGTCGGCCTGAATCAGACTTTCCACTTCTTTCGTCAGGTTCTCCATCTGCGTTTCCAGTTGGGTTTTCCGACGAATGAGCTGGTCTTTACGCTCAACCAGGGTGCGGTATAACTCAGTAGACAACAAAGCTGACCGAGCTTCTTCCACACTGGCAAAGCCCGATGTGGATAACTCTGTGGATAACTTTGTCTGCAACTGGTGGAAAACTTCCTGCGTATCCAATAGGAGCTTTTTGTTTTCCACAAGTTCTGGTTCATACTGCTGCGGCGAAAAGGTTTTTTGAACCAGTTTGCGAAGCAATTCGTCGCATTCAGCGTTTAGATATTTTGGGTCTTTTGGGTAGCGTTTCTGTAGCTCTGCGGTGTATTCCTGCTGTTTCTGGAAGAATTCGAGGCCATTTTTCAGGTGTTTCCCAAAATGAGCCAGACTATCGCTCCGTTCCTGTAGCTGAATAAGTTCTTCGAGTAATTGGAATCGTTCGACCTCTGCCTGTACCCAACTTTTTACTTCTTCCGATTTGCCAATCTTTTCAATGGCTAACTGAGTTTTCCACATTCCCACCGCTTCCGCAATGGGCTGGAGCTCCATCTGGGCCTGGGTTTTCTCCCGCTCCAGGGTTTGAATTGTTGCTTCCGCGGCTTTGGTCACGAGTTCGACCTGCCGCAGTTGTTGCTCCGTGGTACTTAGCGAGCGTTCACGAGCTTCAAAACGGGCTTTTAAACTGGCTAATTCCTGTAAGTAACGTTCGATGCTAAAATGATCATCGCTACTATTTTCAGCGGGATGATCCATAGAGCCACAAACGGGACAGGGTTCATCCGGACGTAACTCCGTACGCAAGCGGGGAATAGAGGTTTCCCGAATAAAGGTAAGCTGCTCTTCCTGAGCAATCTGTACTAAATTCTTAGCTTCCGTAACGGCCTGCTGAGCCGTTTGTAAGGCGGGTTCATTGGCCCGTATCAGCTTTCGTTGTTCGTCTACCTGACGATCGTAGTCAGCCAATCGTCGGCGAACGGTTTCGTACTGACGAACCTGTATTTCCAGTTGTTGTAAAGCATCACGGCGGATCTGCGACTGCTGGCGAATCTCAGGCAGATTGGCTTGCGTATCCCAGTTATACAGCGTTCGTATGTCCGTTTGACGCCGTTGCGTTTCTTTCCACAATTCCCGCGAACTGCCCAGGCAATCGCCGTACGATTCCCGCTTCCAGAGGGACTGTAATTCCCCCGAACCCGTTTTATCGAGCCAATACGTCCCTTGTTCTTTCGCCGATTGCCACTGCTGAGCCACTTCCTGCCGAGCAGTAACCAGTCCCGAGACTGTTTCCCGAAACCGTTCCAGTCCGCTTTGAGCCGATTGATCCGTTACCAGTTCGCCCGTCAGTTTAGCAATATCTCCCAGCAGCTGCGTACGATTTTGCTGAGCCCGCTGGTATTCGTTGGCCAGTCGTTCCGCCTGGATCTGGGCATTTTTTACGTTTTGTTCCTGGACCTGATATTCCGTTAACTGGGCTGAAAACTGCTGTACGCGTTCGTGCCGACTCAGGGCGGGGGTATGCTGTTGGTCGAACTGGTGTTGGTCGCGTTCCCAGGTGGGCCATTCCGTTTGCCGGATGGCTTCCAGCGATTTCCAGATTTCACTAATCCGTACTTTTCGCTGCAATTGAACTTCCAAGCCTTTGCGTCCAGCTTCGGCCTGTCGGCAAAGCTCGTCGTACTCTTTAATGAACGTTTCGTATTCGGTAACGTCTTCATCGGATAAAAGCTTCTGTAAATCAAGCGATTGCTGTTTCTGCTCGATTTCCCTTTTGTAGCCATCATGCCAGCGGGCATACGCTTCCATCCCGAGCTTTCGGTAGATTTCCGTGCCCGTAATCCGTTCCAGCAACTCGGCTCTTTCTTCCCGTTTCGCTTTTAGAAAAGCCGCAAAATCACCCTGCGAAAGCAAAATGGCCTTGACGAACTGTTCGTAATCCAGTCCAATTCGTTTTTTGATTTCTTCCTGTACTTCTTTTTTCTTCTTGGATGCCAGTATAACATTGTTATCCACATCGGCAATTTCAGCGTATTCATCCAGTCGAAACTGCCCTTTGTTTGCCCCCCGACTGATCATTTCCCGTTGCAGCCCCCACTTGGCCCGATACGTACCGCCGGGTGTGGAAAACGTCACTTCGGCCTGAGCCACGTGTGTATCACGGGTGAGTACACCGCCGAGTTTTTCCAGCAAATTGGTATTGACTTCGCCTAATCGGGGGGTACGGTGGTATAGAGCCAGCGTAATCACATCCAAAATCGTGGTCTTTCCCGCTCCCGTTGGCCCGGTAATCGCAAACAGGTTGGACGTACGAAAGGCCGTTTCGTTCTGAAAATCAATGGTATGCTGTCCTCGTAGCGAATTTATATTTTCGAAAGATACTTTTAGAATACGCATGCGATCTTATCAACCCCCCGCTGTAAAATGTGGATAACTTATGTGGATAACTCTTACAGACTGTGTAATAACTCGTGAAAGGCTTCGGTAAGTAAGGCTTTGGATTCTTCCGTCTCCGCATTTTCCTGGAGCCATTGTTCAAATACCTCCGTTGGAGCCAGTTCGGGCAGGGCCATCGTCTCACCAAACAATTCGTCCGTCGTTTTTAACTGTTGTTGAAAACGGAACCGCCAGTTGAGTACGGATAGGTAGGGATGGTTGAGTTTGAGAAAATAGCTCTTGGCCAAGTCAATCAGCATCGGATCGCGGTGTTCTTCCAGAATCTCAATTTCAGCCAGCGTCCGTAACACATCGGAATGTTGATACCTAGTAACGGCTGCTTCAATTTCGGTAAACGAACCGCTAAACCGCCGCAATTGTCGAAACTTTGGCACTTTAAGTTCTTGAATATCAACAACCTTCTGGTTTTTGATTTCCAGTTGAATAATTAGCTTTTCATCCAGCCGCTCGCTGAAACTCAGGGCCGTTGGTGAGCCTGAGTACCGAACGTATTCCATTTTTCCCAACATCTGGGGTCGGTGGATATGTCCGAGAGCGAGATAATCGAAGGCTGGAAACAAGTTGACCTCGAACAAATCCAGCGTACCGATGCTATGTAGTTTTTCGTCGTTGTCCGATGTAGCCGAGCCGTTGACAAACAAATGTCCCATCCCCAACACGGGTACGCTTGCGTACGTTTTCCGACCGTGGGCGTGCACCTGCTCATACCGACGCTGAATACCCGCTCGCACGGCCATCCGACGATCTTCAAAACTTTCTCCCTCAACCGAACGCTTCAGATCCCGATCCCGCAGAAAAGGTACAGCCGCTACGGCAGCCTGTAGATTACCCCGGCGGTCGAGTAGGGGCAATACCTCCTCGCAACAATCGTCACAGGCACCACCAATAACGTGAACGTCGAGTAGTCGTAGAATTTCACGGGGAGCGTTCAGGACCGCCGCCGAATCGTGGTTGCCACCCGTAATGACCAGCCGGCATTTGGAGGCAATGAGTCCTTTTAGAAAATCATAATATACCTGCATGGCTTCCACCGATGGGTGGGCCGTATCGAAGATATCGCCCGCCACCAGCAGCACATCAATCTGTCGTTCCTCAATCGTTGCCAGCAGCCACTCTACAAAGCGGCGACTGTCTTCCAGCAAATCCGTTTGATACAGGCGTTTTCCCAAATGCCAGTCCGCCGTGTGTAAAATCTTCATTCTTCAAAAATAAAACATTCGCCACGAAAAAACCCCGGCGGGCCTGAATGACCGACCGGGGCTCTCGCCAAAATTTTGTTAACGGCTCTACAAAAAGAGCGTTTTGAGGACTTCGAGAATGGTTTGTAGCTGTATAAAGGTACAGCTCCGTTTTTCTATCAAAATCTCAGTGGCTAACCTTAGGCAATTTTCAGTCGATTAAAAATTGATTGTCAACAAGTTATCCACAGTTTTTTCCACATTCAAATCCATTGTCCACAAATCGAATGAAACGCTCTTTTTAGCCTTATTCCATTACACCGAGGTAATTAAACGGCGAAATAGCCCGTAATTCGGCTTTAATGCCCTCTGATACGTCCAAGGTCTCAATAAACTCGGCAATAGTCTTCGCCGTGATCGCTTCGTTCTTCCGGGTAAGAGCCTTGAGTGCTTCGTAGGGTTGTGGATAACTTTCGCGACGTAATACCGTTTGAATCGCTTCGGCTACTACGGCCCAGTTGGCTTCGAGGTCCGCGTGGATAGCGGCTTCGTTCAACTCCAGTTTGTCCATACCCCGTACCAGCGATTTCAAAGCGATGAGCGTATGAGCCAGGGGCATTCCCAGATTCCGCAGTACCGTTGAATCCGTAAGATCCCGTTGCAAACGAGAGATGGGTAGCTTAGCAGACAGGTGTTCGTAGAGGGCGTTTGCTACACCCAGGTTTCCTTCCGCATTTTCGAAATCGATCGGGTTGACCTTATGCGGCATCGCGGAAGAACCAACTTCGCCCGCTTTGATTTTCTGCTTAAAGTAATTGGTGGATACGTAGCTCCACACGTCCCGCGAGAAATCGATGAGAATGGTATTCAATCGCTTGAGCGTATCCAGCATCGCTGCCAAATGATCGTAATGTTCGATCTGCGTGGTATACCGACTGCGGCAAAGACCGAGATCACTCACGAAATCATTACCAAATTCCGGCCAGTCAAAACCTGGATAGGCTACGAAATGGGCGTTGAAATTACCCGTTGCTCCGCCAAATTTCGCCGCGTAAGGAATCTGAACCAGCAGGTTCCGCTGTTGCTGTAAGCGTTCGACGAATACCTGTAATTCTTTCCCTAGGCGGGTCGGTGACGCGGGCTGACCGTGCGTACGGGCCAGTAACGGAATATCTTTCCACAAAGCCGCCAGCGAACTGAGCTTGTAGATAACCTCTTCGAAAGCGGGCGTGACCACGGCGTCCATCGCTTCTTTGAGGGAAAGCGGAATAGCCGTGTTGTTCACATCCTGCGAAGTGAGTCCGAAGTGAATGAACTCCAGGTACTGTTCGATGGACAGATCGGCGAGTTTTTCTTTGATAAAGTACTCAACCGCCTTTACATCGTGGTTGGTCGTCTTCTCAATTTCTTTAATTCGCAGGGCGTCTGCTTCAGAAAACTCGGTATAAATGGACCGTAGCTGATCGAACAGCGAGGGGTCAAAATCAGCGAGTTGGGGCAGGGGAAGCTCACAGAGAGCGATAAAATATTCGATTTCTATCCGAACCCGATAGTGTATTAACCCAAATTCAGAGAAAAAGGGGGCCAGCGATTCCGTAGTCCGACGATAGCGGCCATCTACGGGCGAAATAGCCGTAAGGGTAGTAAGAGCCATACTGATTTGCTTCGTAAAAGACAAAGTTACATAGAGAATCGGGTTTAGGGTTGCGTGTTGGGTTTTGAGTTTTTGATTTCGAGCAGCCCCTCAACTGGTGCAGGTTTCCAAACTTGTACCTACCATGAGGCAGTTGGAAACTGCCTTTGCAACCAAGCGGTTAATCCCAAGTAACGTCAGAAGCGTAGTATAGGTATAGTGTACACGTGTCTATTACGCAGTAAGAAACCGGGTAGTCAGCTAGGCTACACGAAAACTCTAAACCGAAAACTATACCAACTTCGCCATTTTTTTCCGAATTTGCTTTTTCATCTAACCGCTTTTCCCAACTAAAATTTGCTTGTATGCCTGAATCTCAGGGTCACCTTCGGCGTTCGATTGGTCTGGTCTCCGGAATTGTTTTTGTGATTAGTGCCGTTATTGGAACGGGCGTGTTTAAGAAAGTAGCCCCTATGTCGGCGGAATTGCAGTCACCGGGCCTAGTACTAGCGGCCTGGTTACTGGCCGGAATGATTAGTTTGGCCGGAACGCTCAGTAACGCTGAAGTAGCCAGTATGCTGGTGGATTCGGGGGGTGAATACGTCTATTTCCGTACGATCTACAATCGATTCTTTGCTTTTTTGCTAGGCTGGACCAACTTCGCAGTCATCCGAACGGCCTCTATTGCTTCCATTTCCTACGTTTTTGCTCAGTCGTTAGGCTCACTCATCACGCTACCCGCTACGCCCGAATCCCTATCCTCGATCCATCTGTTTGGCTTGCAGCCCCTGGATAATTTGAGCGTAAAACTCGTCGCTATTGGACTGGTACTGATTCTAACGCTTCTCAATGCTCGAGGCTTGAAAATGGGCGAAACCATTAGCCGAATTCTGACGGTAGCCATGATTTCCACCATGCTGGTCATTATCGTTCTGGGTCTGTTCTCAGCTACGGGCAGTTGGGCGAATATTGAACAGCCTTCGGTGAATTTCGACGCCGATAAAATGTCAGGTGGTACGCTGGCAAGTGCGTTAGCCCTCGCCTGTTTAAGTGCCTTCTGGGCCTACGAGGGCTGGAACAACCTCGGCTACATTGGCGGTGAAATTCGTAACCCGCAGCGAAACTTGCCCTGGGCATTGACGATTGGTACGCTCATCATCATGACGATTTATCTATTGATGAACTTCGTCTATTTCTACGTTTTACCGATTGACGACATTATTGCAGTGCATCAATCCAAGAACGGTATTGCTGCAGTAGTGGCTGTGAAGCACTTTTTGGGGAATGGCGGTGGTTTAGTCATTTCATTATTAATCCTGGTCACAACGTTCAACTGTACAAGCAGCACTATTCTCATGGCTTCCCGCTTGTTTTATGCCATGGCCAAAGACGGGTTATTCTTTAAGACAGCCAATTATATTCACCCAGTTTTCAACACACCCTCCAAAGCATTGTGGATTCAGGGCTTCTGGTCTTCGGTGCTGATTTTATCCGGTACTTTCGATCAATTAACCGATATGCTCATTTTCGCCTCCTTCATTTTCTACGGAGCTACGACTTTAGGCGTATTCATTCTTCGTAGAAAAATGCCGGACGTCAATCGTCCGTACAAGGTAATTGGTTATCCAATCGTGCCGGGTCTGTTTCTAATCTTTTGTGCTTTTTTGGTAGTGAATACCCTGTTCACCCGTACAACGGAAGCTATGATTGGACTTTTGCTGATGGCTACTGGATTACCTTTTTATTGGATCTGGCGAAAGAGAGCCACCGTATAAACTCATTCTTTATCACTAAAAAGGGCTTAGCAATGGATATTGCTAAGCCCTTTTTAGTTTAAATCTAGGACTAGATTACTGATAAATACTGTCAATTACAGCCTGATGATTCTTGTAAATTACTTTCCGTTTTAATTTCAGGGTAGGTGTCAGCTCACCCGCTTCCAGCGTAAAAGGTTTGGCTAGTATTTTAAACTTTTTCACCCGCTCATATTGAGCGAAGCTTTCATTGAGGCGTTCGACCTCCTGATGCATTTTCTCCAGAACCTTTTCGTTTTTTACCATTTCTTCCGGCGTGGTGAATTCAATCTGGTTAAGATTGCAGTACACTTTCAGTGCTCCAAACTCGGGTACAATTAGGGCCGCCGGAAATTTCTGACCTTCGCCTACGACGAGCACCTGCTCGATATACTTGGATTCTTTAAGTTTGTTCTCTACCAACTGCGGAGCCACATACTTACCTCCTGAGGTTTTGAACATCTCTTTTTTCCGGTCGGTAATTTTAAGAAAACGACCTTCTACCATTTCTCCAATGTCGCCGGTGTGAAACCATCCCTCTTTGTCAATAGCTTGGGCTGTAAGTTCCGGTTGGTTGTAATAGCCCTGCATGATGTTGGGACCTTTCACCAGAATTTCTCCGTCTTCGGCGATTTTCACTTCAACTTCTGGGATGATCGTACCTACACATCCTACACGTAGATCCGGCGGATCTACCCGACCCACGGATACTACCGGCGAAGTTTCCGTTAATCCATACCCTTCGGCAATGGGTATTCCAGCCGCCCAGAACACCCGGGATAAGCGAGGTTGCAAAGCCGCTGAACCCGTCGCTACTATGCGGATTTTACCTCCTAAAGCTTCTTGCCACTTACTGAAGATTAATTTACGAGCAATTTTCAACTGCGTATTGTACCAGAATCCCATGTCTTGTACGGGATCATACCGAAGGCCCAGATTCAACGCCCAGAAGAAAAGTTGCTTTTTAATGCCTTTCAGTTCATATCCCTTTGCTACGATTTTGTCGTATACTTTTTCCAGCAGACGGGGTACGGTGGTAAAAACGGTGGGTTTTACTTCCCGTAAATTTTCCGCGATGGTTTCCATACTCTCCGCATAAAAGATGGAAACGCCGTACCGCATGTGAACGTACAGGATGGTACGCTCGTAAACGTGACTTAAGGGGAGAAAGCTTAAGGCCCGTTCGTGGGGCTTCATGGGCATATATGGATTTACCCCTTCAATGTTCGAAACGATATTCCGATGCGTCAACATTACCCCTTTAGGCGTACCTGTCGTCCCTGATGTGTAAATTAAGGTCAATAAATCAGACGTACGGATACTGTCTTTAATGCGTTCCAGTTCCTCCTGATTGTCTGGATTGGCTAGTTTAGTAAGTTCTGACCAGTGCGTAGCTCTGTCAATAGCATCGAACGTGTAGATGGCTTGTACCGTTGGTACTTCCTCAACCGCTTGCTGTACTTTCACCAGTAAGTCTTTGCTTGAGACAAAAACCACTTTTGCTCCAGCATCGCGTAAAATGTAGCGGTAATCCTCAATCGTAATGGTCGGGTACATAGGTACCGATA
This sequence comes from Siphonobacter curvatus, assembly GCF_002943425.1. Lineage (NCBI taxonomy): Bacteria > Pseudomonadati > Bacteroidota > Cytophagia > Cytophagales > Cytophagaceae > Siphonobacter > Siphonobacter curvatus. Next base: position 65,353 of record NZ_PTRA01000008.1, on the reverse strand, counting down.
CGGCTCCTACTTGCTGAATGCCAAAGTCTACAATATTCCACTCCGGACGATTATTCGAAATGATCGCCACTTTGTCATTCTTCCCAATACCAATTTTCAATAAACCCAGGCTTACCTGATTGGCCTGCTCAGCAAATTGCTGAGCAGTTATTTTCTTCCAGGTTCCATTGATCTTGGAGGCTAGGGCTTCATCGCTATTGGTTTGCAGTACATACTGCGGCAGTATATCGAAAACCCTGTCGTAGGGATAGTGCGTTTCACGCATGGGAGGGCGGGGTGTTAGGGTCTGCGTTTCCATAGTGGTACAGGTCCAATATATTCCTTTTCGAAGTTCAATTTAAAACATTTTAATATCGAACGTTTCAAGTGGCTGGATTATGCACAAAAAAAGGCCGGAATCCGGCCTTGTCTCTGTAAATACTATACCATTATTTTTCGGGCTGCCGCTTATCGTTCAAATAATACAGCACTTCCTCGTATCCACTAGCATAAATATATTTCCCTTTTCCATGGCGGTAGCCATTTTTAAAATCACCCAAGTAGCGATCGCCGTTAGCGTACCGTAACATCCCTTTACCATGGCATTGGCCCGCGGAAAAATCACCGGCGTAAATAGCCCCGTTGGTGTACCACAAGGTACCCTTACCATCGAAGCGTCCGTTGAGAAAGGTTCCTTCGTATTTCTTTTTACCCGTTGAATAATACTGTGTTCCAAAACCATTAGGGCGGCTTTCTTTCCAATCACCTTCGTATTTCTCCAGTGTTTTCCGATTTACGTAAAGCCCTGTACCATTATCACAGTTGCCCGCCAAGCATCCCGTTTGAGCAACCTCCGGGACCTTAGTTTCCACTTTGGTCACGGATGGTACGGACGGAAGCTTGGCAACTGAAGGTGATGGGGTAGGGGAGGAAACCGGTTCCTTACTGGCTATACGTGGGTAAAAATTATCCGCTTCTCGCCATCCTTTCTCAATTGCGGATAATCGATCACGCTTGGGTGGATGAGTATAGTCTCCTTCGTCGTTTTGTAAGAGCTTGATGGCAATCTGAGCATTCTCTAAACTTCCACCCAGATTGTGTAACACGAAGCCCGAGAAATAGTCGGCCTGAAGTTCTTTATCAGGACGGCTACCGGTACCATCGGACGTATGGCCCAGAATATGATGTCCGATTTCGTGAGCCATGATACTTACCGCCGACCAGTCGGTTTGGGTTCGGTTTTCCACCAGCTTCAGAAAAGCGTTATCATAAACGACGTAGCGGGTTCCATTGATGATAGTCGCGTAACAGTTATCGGTATTAGGGCATTCGACTACCTGGAAATTGCGTTTCCCAAAGCCCATACCCGCCGATTTCAAAATGTTATCCACAACCGTCTCGGCGTGTTGATTCGACTTGAATAGGTATACGTCACAGGGACCTTTTTGCAATTTCTGTGATCCGTAGCTCCAGGTAGGAAAACGATCTTCTTGATTATCAGTGGAGTCTTGAGCCATTACGGGTCCACTTACCGCTAATAAACCCCATAGAAGGCCTTGCTTGAAAAAGCTGTTCATAGGTGTGCAAATGTGGATAACTTGTCTGAGTTATTAACAATGAGGGGTACTTGTCCACAAAACTAAAGAAAAGCCCGTGGCTCATTTCACTGCGGCCCTGTACATATCGAATCACAAGCCACGGACTTTATGGTACAAATGGCATTTCGCCTTAATTTATTGCGTCACCCCGCAGATTTCTAAAACGTTTACGGGCTTCGGCGGTATAAATACTTCCAGGATACTTCTGAAGAATCTCCTGGTACAGCTTCATAGCGGTGTCTTTGTCATTCATATTTTCCTGCTGAATCTTAGCCGATAGAAACAGGGCATCGTCACCCAGGATATCCACCGAATAGTTTTTAAGGATTTTATCCAGATCCGCCAGAGCTTCTTCGGGGCGATTTTGTTTCACCAGCGTATTCGCCCGACGCCACAAAATTTCATCTGCCAGCGGGTGTTCTTTGTACTGTTCATACAGGGCATTCAGCGATGCTAACGCTTCCTCCGTCCGGTTCTGGAAGAGCAATAGATCTACCGCAGCGTAGGCCTTCATAGCCGTTTCGGTTGTATCCATGCCCGTATTGTCCTGAATGAGTAGGCTCAACTCAATCGCATCATTCGAAATTTCGCGGGTGGTAGCTTTTTTGAGAATGTCGAGCACTTCCTTGGCTAGTTCAAAATCGCCTTTGTAGTAGGAGAGTTTCGCATTTTTCAGCTTGGCGTCATAACCCAGAGGGCTTTCCTTGGCTGACTTTTCCACCTGCGAATACAAGAGCGTCGCTTCCCAGGGTTCACTTTTCAACAGGTACACATCACCTAAATCCAGCTTACACTTGTCGATGAAATCCTGATCCATTCCCGCACTCCTGATTGCTTTCTGCAGAATAACGGCGGCAGTATCCTTTTCGTTCAGGTAAAATGCGTACAGATGGGCCGTGTTTCGCAAGGCTTCGAGCGTACGCGGGTTTTCGCCAACTTCAGCAAAGAATCGCTGGTATTCGCCAATTAAGAGCCGGATATCGTTTAATTGGACAGGGTATGTGGTTTTGACTACTTCCTCTTTGGCGTTGATTAGCAATCGGCGGTAGACGGGGTAATTGGGACTTTTGGGGTATTCCTTCACCAAATATTCAAAAACTTTCCCCGCTGCTTCGTAATCCTTGTTCTGCATGGCCATGAAGCCAATCTCGGTTACTTTCTGGCCTTCCTGCTTTAGACGACGGTCCAGAGCCCGGGCCTGAATAAAGGCTTTCCCAAACTCTTTTTGCTGAATGAGGTACCAGACCAGCATTTCACCATAGTACTTTTCATTGGGCACTTCCTGCACTTTTCTGTACAGTAATTTTTCCAGAAGCAGGGTCATTTTCTCATCCTTCATCTCATCCTGAAGAATGCCCTGAACTAAATCCGTATTGCCTTCCTGCGATCCAAACCGGAGGTATTCTTCCATCATCGCTTCATTTTGCTGCAGAATGCGATAGAGCCGTGCAATCTGGATGGAGTAGCGTAGGGGATCATTTTGCGTTTTGCGAGCCTCCTGGAAGAGTTTTAGAGCCAAATCGGCCTGATCCTTGTCGGCTAGGTTCTTTCCAAGGCGATAGGTTAGCTCTTCTTTCTTCTGGGCTTTGAGTAGAGCTTCGGCGTAAAGCTTATCCGCTTCCTTGATTTTGCCCTGACTTTCCTGCAGGCGGGCATAGTCGAGTAGATAAAAGGGGTTATCCCCATCACTCTTGATCTGACGCTTCAAAAACTTTTCGGCTTCGCCCAGTTCTTTCAGACGCATCAAACTTTCCAGATAGGGCTCGTACACTTCACCCACGGTTTCCTTATTCCGCGTCCATTTCTCAAGGGTAGCACGGGCTTTTTCATATTCCCCGTTACGAAGGTATTCCCGCCCCAACTGTACTTCGGGCATTTCTACTTGAGCGGGCTGGAGCTGAGCCTGTACATTCAGCGTGAGCAATAGAGTCCCAACGAAAATCAGTTTACACAGATCGTTTACCATTACATTTATTAACAATATCTTTCTTTTAAATCTTTTTTAATGGTTGTAATAGGGGCAGTGGAAAAGTGGGAAAGTTTTTCTTTTAAAATCCTTGCCTGATACTTCGTTGATTATTTCCCTACTTCTCCACAACTATCCACATGCTTCTCCACATCTAATATACTGATTTACAATCAAACCGTAGTTATGCACAAAATAGTGTTTTATCCACGGTGGAAAAGTTTGTTTTTCGAAGGGTGTGAATTACGGTTAATAACTCGTGTATGAAATGGGGGATTTCTCCCGAGTTTTCAACGCGATCTTCCGCTTTAGGAGTTGTGCCCTAAGCAATGTGTATAGATCCAGAAATCATCCACAGGGCTTATCCCCCGTTTCCACAGAAAATGGCCCAGTTATCCACGAACTTATCCACGTAATCTTTGGACATTTTTTATTTTGAATGTAGCTTTTCCGTAGTAGTCCTTTTAGAGCTCATTTGGCTACTTGTCCACAGAAGTTTTCCACATCAAAAAAGACACCGCTACAGGCATAAAAAAGCCCCGCCTAAGTAGGCGAGGCTTGAAACCAATGTATCGATTCGTTCAACTAGGGTAAGGTGAAATCATTCCCCAGTAATTCGAAGTTCGCTTTCAGCTTGATTTCACCGGGGAAAAGAATGATGGCTTCGGGTGGGATAAAAGCATCCGGATTTCCGGCATCCCAGCGTCCATTTTTATTAACGTCCAAAACGAGTCGCAAACGGTAGGTTCCAGCCGGTACCGATTTGAAGGTATACGGAGTTTGATTCCGAAGGCTACGTACCACTTTGTAATCGGCGGCACTTAGGAGTTCGACAATAAAATCAGATTGTACATTCCGTACTTCCCCACTAATGGTACCATACTTCTCGGGGTCGCGAAGGGGATTGAGTAATCGTATTGCCTGTGCCGTATCACCTTCGATGGAAATGAATGTACCCTTGGGAAAAATACTTCGAACGTCCCGGCGGAACTTTAATTCCTTTTCAATTTTCAATTGTGTTCGGTATGGATTCCATTGGTAATCGTTGGCTGAGAACATAACCTGCCGAATGGTGTCTTCCTGAATTTCTACCCGTAGTGGATTGAATTGAGTAATGGGTTTGCTAAAGTCGATGGTTACTTGGAAAAGTTGTTCCTGGTCCTCTCCCGTTTTTGGACTGACTTTTACTTCCATCGATTCCCGCGTATCGGCATCGCGTTTGCCCCGTTCCCGAAACCGAATTTTTTGCGTATGCGTGAAATCCCGATTCAGCGAGTCCTGTACGGTTATGGTCGCCCGTACCGTATCCGTCGTATTGAGGATATTATAAAAACGTAACTGATTCGGCTCGATGAATGCGTAAGTCAGACTATCTTCCTTACGTTCGAAACGCACCTGCATGGCCTGTAAACCTCGCGGATAAAGCAGAGAAAAACTACGGGAAGTAGCTACGGTTTTGGGCGTACGTTGGGGCGACTGATCAGCTGCTGTAATTTTCAATTCGGGCGAACCTGTAAAACCTGGAAGTGTAATCGGGTTAGGGTAGAAGCCAATTTGTTCCTTTTCGGTATTATAAAAAAGGTTGTTGTTGACATCCTTGATAGCGGCCAGACGATACTGACCCGGAGCCATATTTTCCAGATCGAAGCGGCCCGAGCTATCCGTTTTCGTTAAATAGTAAGGCTTGTTTTTGGAGAACTTGAGCGTATCACTCTGTTGGTATAAACCGACAAGTGCATCGAAAACCGGTTTATCCGTAAGCAGTTCTTTCACGGTTCCCTGAAGTCGGAGCGAGTCCAGTTGCGGTCCGGTACTAAAGACCAGCTTAACGTTACGGGCCGGGTTCCGCTCGGTCACGTCCTTGAAGGCATTCCGGAAATTTAGCGTGTACGTGGTGTTGGCCCGAAAGTCCTGATCGAAGGTAATGCGTACGCCTTTGGGATACGTCTTAAAGTCAAATGTCCCTTCGATGGCCGGGGTAATCAATAACTGCTGGTTGAGATTATCAATGTTGATGTACTCGTCGAATTCAAGTTCCACCACTCTTCCCTTGAAATTGATCGTCTGATTTTCCGGTACGATCCGGACTACTTTAGGTGGAATCAGATCTTTCTCACCCCCCGTCGGCGAGCTTTGCTGAGCACATCCCCACAGTAGAATTCCAGCCAGACTTACCAGCACAGCTAACCGGCTGCTCTTAGATTTTCTTAAAGACATAGATCAGACTTGAGTAATTATTCTTGTTGTGTTTGGCCCACTGATTCGATTGAAAACCCTTCTGTACCGCTTCCAGGTAATTGGTTTTTCCATCCCGGTATTTCGTACTGAGCATACTGACGTAAAACGAATCGAAGGGCATGGGCAGCGTCTGCTCAAGTCGGAATCCTTTCTGGCCGAGGAGAGCCCGCATGGTTTGCTGGGAGAAATGATACAGGTGGCGGGGGACATCGTAAGCCGCCCAGTACTTACCATATTCCTGAGCATCGTAGGACTGGAAGTTGGGAACTGCGATAATCAAATGACCCGCCACGCGTTGCCGCAGCCAATCCAGTGTTGCATCAAGCTGGTGAATATGTTCGAGTACGTGCCAAAGGGTTACTACGTCAAAGGTCTCATTGGTATAGCTTTCCAGAATCGAAGACTGGATGGTTTCGCCCGTTTCTTTCATGGCTAAAGACCGGGCTCCAGGGTCAGGCTCAATGCCCGAAACCTTCCAACCGTCGGCTTTGCCTACCGACAGAAACATGCCCGTACCGCAGCCGACGTCGAGGAGTTTTCCTTTCGAGGGGCTTAGCTCATTGATTAGTTTAAGCTTGTTGCGAAGGGTAATTTTTCGTACCTGGTGGTAAGCCTGAGCAATGATTCCCTGTCGGGTATTACTATGCGAAATATAGTCGGTGGACTGGTAGTAGGCACCAATCGCGGCTTCGGTAGGTCGGGGATTGGTAAAGACAAAGCCACAGGAGGGACATTGAACCAGCGTAAATTCTTCCTGACTTACGGTGTAATCTTTACAAACCAAATAGGGGGAATGGTGTTCACTTCCACAGACGGGGCAACGACCAAGGGTTTCCATTTTCATACTTCAAAAATAGCCGAAGTCTTTTGATTCAACGCGTGTCTGTTTCGACAAGCTCTGTATGCTTGGTTAAATATCCTTAACACCTGGGCAAGGCTACGAAAAAACCCCTTCGATCCGAAGGGGTTTTTTCGATAAGCAGCTCTATCAACTAGCGGCCCAGGTGTACCATTAGGATGGAAATATCCGAGGGCGATACGCCGCTAATGCGGGAAGCCTGACCCAGGGTTTGCGGACGCATCCGTCCGAGTTTCTGACGACTCTCTTTGGAAAGGGCCGTGATTTTTTCGTAGTCGAAGTTGGGATGGATCACTAGGTTTTCCAATCGACTCAGTTTCTCGACCTGAATCCGTTCCCGTTCCATATAGTCTTCGTACTTGATATTAATCTCGGCCTGCTCCTGAATTTCCTCCGAATATTCGCTCCGTAGTTCCTCTACAGCGGTGCTCAGTCGACCCAGACTCCGTACATCCAATTCTGGACGCTTTAAAAGTTGGTATAAGGTACCCTTTTCCCGGAGTAAAGCGGAGTTCTGAGCTTCCAGAGCGGGATTTACCTCTTCGGGAGCGACTTTGAATTTTTTAAGTCGTTCAATCAATTCAGCCGTCAATTGTTGCTTGGATTGTACCCGTTGATAACGTTCTTCCGAAGCCAAACCCAATTGATAACCTTTTTCAGTCAAACGTAAATCGGCATTGTCTTGACGTAACAAGGTGCGGTATTCAGCCCGCGAGGTGAACATGCGGTAGGGTTCTTCCGTACCCTTATTAATTAGATCGTCGATGAGTACACCGATGTACGCTTCCGAGCGATGGAGTACAAAAGGCTCTTTTCCGTGTACCTGATTATGGGCGTTGATGCCAGCCATGAGTCCCTGACAGGCGGCTTCTTCATAACCCGTCGTTCCATTGATTTGTCCGGCGAAGTACAGTCCTTCGATGAGCTTCGTCTCCAGGGTTTGCTTGAGTTGCGTAGGAGGGAAGAAGTCATACTCGATGGCGTAACCCGGACGGAACATGCGAACATTTTCAAATCCTGGAATTTTTCTCAGGGCTTGGTATTGCACGTCTTCGGGTAAAGAAGTCGAGAAGCCATTGACGTAAACCTCTACCGTATTCCAGCCTTCAGGTTCTACGAAAATCTGGTGACGATCTTTATCCGCAAAGCGATTGATTTTGTCTTCGACCGAAGGACAGTAGCGAGGTCCCAGTCCTTTGATACGTCCGGCAAACATGGGTGATTTTTCAAAACCCGTCCGCAGAATTTCGTGTACATCCTGATTGGTGTAGGTAATCCAGCAGCTGCGTTGCTCGGTCAGTCGGGGTGTATCCAGGTAAGAAAATTTCTCAGGATTTTCATCGCCGAGTTGTTCTTCCATTTTTGAATAGTCCAAACTACGGGCATCTACCCGAGGAGGCGTACCCGTTTTCATCCGCCCTGCTTCGAAGCCTAGCTGTACGAGCTGTTCCGTAATTCCGGTCGCTGCCCGCTCAGCCGTCCGACCACCGCCGAATTGTTTTTCACCAATGTGAATGATGCCGTTCAGGAAAGTACCATTGGTAAGTACCACTGCTTTCCCACGGATCTCAATACCGAGTTGCGTCTTCACTCCGACTGCCTTGCCTTCTTCCACGATCAAACCCGATACCATCTCCTGCCAAAAATCCACGTTAGGATTTTGCTCCAGAGCCAATCGCCATTCTTCGGCGAACCGCATCCGGTCCGACTGACAACGCGGTGACCACATGGCGGGTCCCTTCGAGCGATTAAGCATCCGGAACTGGATCATGGTCTTGTCCGAGATGATCCCCGACATGCCGCCCAAGGCATCCACCTCCCGGACGATCTGTCCCTTGGCTACACCCCCCATGGCGGGGTTGCAGGACATCTGGGCGATGGTGTTCATGTTCATCGTAATGAGCATCACCTTCGATCCCATCTGGGCAGCGGCATGAGCGGCTTCGCATCCGGCGTGTCCGGCCCCTACTACAATTACATCGTACTCACTAAACATAGCTTGCTTCTAGTTGACTCATTTTCAGAAGCTAACTCCTTGAAAATTAGCTCAGTTTCGTCGGGTAAGAAATTGCTGAATTTTGATGTTTCACGTGAAAACTTTTAAAAATTTCAGAAATATGTTCCACGTGAAAACTTTTTAAATTCTGGTAAGAAGGTAGTGGCTCTCCAGACGTCTCATATTTTCCTCCTCTTCGTCCGTCTCGTCCAGGTAGCCAGCCAAGTGTAGAACACCGTGTACCATTACCCGGGCGAGTTCATCCTGGAAAATGACGTTGAGAGAACGGGCATTGTCCTCAACTCGTTCCACGCTGACAAAAATATCTCCACTGATGATCTTCTCTTCTTCGGAGTTATCAAACGTGATGATGTCTGTATACGTATCATGTTCCAGATACTCCACATTGATTTTATGAAGGTACTCATCGGAACAAAAAATATAGTTGAGCTCGGCAATCTGAAAGCCTTCAGCCAAAGCAACGGTATTTAGCCAGCGGCGAGTCTTCTGGGGAAAGGGGACCTGAAATTCAACGTCCTCTACGAAATAACGAATCATGGGTAACTGAATTGATAATCACAAAGGTACAAGGAAAAAGGGTAGGGCCTTCGCTCTTTTTTTAACCCTGGTGTACTTGTGGATAACTATGTGGATAAGTCAGTGGATAAAACTATACTCTTTTAAGTTAGCTGATAAGTGGTTGATTATGAGTAGACATCAAACAAAAAAAGCTGAGACGTATGCCTCAGCTTTTTGGTTAATTTTTAAAATTATTTCAACTTTTTAAAATAGTTATCTACTTCTTTCTTGTAGAAAGGGGCCAACGATGGCGGAACCGTTCGAAGCAACTCCGTCTGTTTCTGCTTCTCTTTCACATACTGTTCAAAGGCAGGAGGTACCTTCGGTGGAACGGGTTTAGCCGTTTCAGACTTACGCTTCTCGTCTTCTTCCTGTTCCCGAATCGCTTTTTCCGATTCCAGTAAACGGGTGAGAATATCCTTGTTCCGATTGATCGTATTCGGCGTAATCCGCTTGTTAACTAGGTCTTCTTCCGTCTGATCCATTTTCTTCATCAGATCATTGACTTCACCCTGTAGTTTTTTCCCGGCTTCTGTCCCTTTCAGCTTTTCCATTGCTTCCTGCAATTGCTTACGAATCGCGGCCTGTTGAGCGGCCATCTGAGCAAGCTGTTCCGAAAAAGCCTTTCCACTTTTGTTGCCCTGCTGGGTTTGCTGCATCTGCTGATTCATCTGCTCCTGCTGTTTACCCATACTTGGCATACTGCTTTTCTGCTTCTGCGGCTTGCCTTTGCCCATCGCCATCATGTTCATGGCGTTTTCCTGCATTTGTTTCAGTACATCCGAAAGCATCAGGGCTAGATTATTCATGTTCGTCATGGCGAACTGCTGACGGGCAGTGGCCTGAGATACCCGACGTTCACGAATGGATTTGGCCGCATCATCCATATTTTTCTTCATATCGCCGACTTCACGGGTGACGAACGACTGAATTTGCAATACCCGTTTCGCTAGGGAATAAAGGCTGTCTTCCACAATTTTCGCATCTTCCTGAAGCTTAATCTGTTCCTGAGCCAATTTTACGAAGCGGGGATCGGCGAGTTGAATACCGCGAAAATCTTTCATCACCCGTTCTTGAGCAAAACTCAGGTGTACGAGGTTTTCGAGAATATCACGAAGATCATCCATATTTTCCTGATTCTCCTTCATCTCCGCTTCCTGCTTCATCTCCGAGAGCTTCTGGGCCAGACTTTTCATTTGCTGAGCCGCCTTTTTCTGACGCTGGGAGGAGGACTTATTATTCCCACTCTTCATGTCCTGCATACTCTGCTGCTGCTGCTCGGAAATTTCCTGCTGCTCCTGCTTGCCCATGTCTTTCTCTTCTTCCTTCAGCTCTTTATTTAATTCCTCTACGTCTTTCAGCTCTTTCTTCACGTCTTCCATTTCCTCTTTCAGTTTCTCCTGCTCCTGCTGAAGAGAGTTTTCACCGCTCTTGTTTTGGTCTTTTCCGCTTTGATCTTTAGTACTTTGATCCTTACTATTCTGATCTGATTTATTCTTCTGATCGGAGGGGTTCTCCTTGGAATTCTGGTTTTTCAACGAATCAGATTCATTTTTGCCGTTTTTATCGTTTTTGTTTTTTTGATCCTGTGAAACTGCATCTTTTTGATCCTTCTGATCTTTCGCTTTTTCTGTTTCCTGAGCTAATTTCTCCTGATTTTCAGCTAGTTTCTTTAACTCTTCAATACTCTTGTCGAGCTTTTGCTCGCGTTGCAGACGTTTAAACAACTGCATGGCCCGGTCCAGATCTTTCTCGGAATTACGCTCTTTGGCTTTCAGACGATCCAGCATATCCAGCATCCGTTCGTCCTGATTCTTTTCGAGCATTTGTTTGAGTTGCTCATACAGCTTGTCCGTATCGCTTTTTAGCAATTCGTTCATCAGCTTTTGTAACTGCTCGAATTTCTGAGCCAGTTCAGGCTTCTGTTCGTTGAATCGTTGCTGCTTTTGCGTGAGCGATTGGTTCAGTTCCTGCAACTGGCGAAGCTCGTTCTGTAATTCTTCCTTCTTCTTTAGGAGTTCCTCAATTTGTTTTTTATCCTGAAAATCCAGATCACGCTTGTTGCGGAGACGGGTTTCCAGAGCCGCCAGCTCCTTGCGCAATTGCTGGGCCTTGCTCAGGGATTTATCAATCTGACTTTCCGTCTTTTCTACCGCTTGATCAATTTCCTTTTCAATGGATCGCTTGGAAGGAATGGAATAGTTGAGTACGCCCGTCTTAGCTGACTTAGCTCCGTTAACACCGTCGTTATCCCATACCTGTACGAAATACTCGATTTTATCACCCGGAGCCAGTCTTAAACTATCCGTGGACCACTGATAGTAGAAACTCTGAATGGTTTGTCCTTTTGAGAAGGGGATGCCCACCGAAGCATAGGCTTTCTGGTCCTTACCACCTTCACGAACTACCTTATAGAAAAGCCGCAGGTTGGATACGCCGTAATCGTCGCCAATATTTCCGCCCAGTACGAGATAATTATAGAGCGTAGAATCGCGGTACTGTTCCAGCGAAATAGTCGGGTATTTATCGGGAATGACGTTCAGAAAGAAACTGACGGGCTCGCGGTTGGTCGCGTACTTATTCTTCAGAAAGACCTGATACTCACCGGATCTTTTGGCCCATTTTTCGAAGGTAAAACCACTGAGCATGGACTTTTCAGCCGTACTTTTTTCCTGATCGCCTTCAAAACTTAGCTCAACGGCCTCGGTCTCCGTGGCGGCAAACTGCCATTCGATCTGCGTACCTTCGGGAACGGTGAGATTACCCGTGTTCTTTACCACTTCATCAGGCTTGTTGAGATACGAAGGGTAATGCAACTGAACTTCAAAGCCCGTCAGTTTAGGCCGAGCAATAATATCGACTTCGTAGGTAGGAGAGGAATAACCCGCCGCTTCGAACGTAAACGAAATATCCTGCTGTACTTTACGGAAAGTATATTCGTAATGCCGCTGGTCGGTTGTTTCCATTTTAAACCGACGACCCTCGAACGTCAGATACACGCCCTCCGGGATGGCTTCACCCTGTAGATTAAGCTTAACCGTGTAATCTTCGTTTTTAAATGCTTTGAGATTTTTGTTTTCCAGTACAAAGGTAAAAGGAGCTTCCTCGGCGTATTCGTTCGTGAAATGAACAATCCGGGTCGTTGACTTCGTGAAGAACTGCGGCCATACCAGCAGAATACCAGCAATGACTAAGGCTGGAACGAGGACAAATTTGAGGTAACGTTTATTCTCATTCAGCTTAACAGCATCGGCGAATTTCACAAAGGCGAGTTGCTGCGATTTTTGTTCGATGGAGGCCCGTAGTAATTCATTCTGATTGGGATTGAGACTAACCAGTTGAAGTGTATTCAGGAGACGATCGCCGACTTCCGGAAAGAACCTTCCAATCTGCTGGGCGGCTTCTTCGTTCGACAGCGGCTTTTGTTTTCCGTACAGATACACGATGGGTTTGATGACCCAGAATACCAGCGAAAACAGAAAAACGCCCAGAAAACCAAAGAATAGAAGGGTACGAAAGGTCGTACCAAAATGCCCGAAATATTCGAGTGTATTCAAAAACAAGTACGCGGAGAGTACGACCGCTGCTGAAAAAATGACGCCTTTTAGCAGGAGATTCGTATAGTATTTTCGCTTGTACTCATCCAGCTGAACCAGCAAGGTAGTGATCGAAGAATGTTGCATACGGAGCAGAGGCCTGACGATAAACCATGTATAAAAATTATACCCGAACTCGTCTATTTAAAATCTATTACTAGAACGAATTAAGGTACAAAAAATTTGCTGGAAAGCGGGCAGGATAGCGACGAAAAAAGAAAAGACATACTACCCAGGGCAGTATGTCTTTCGAACGGTGATGGATGCACTACTAACGTCGCTTGCGACCTTTAGTTTCCGACTTCCCACTATTGCCATTTCTACGGCTGCTGTCATTACCCCGGGATGAAGATTTTCTTCCACCTCCGCTTCGGTTCTCATTACGTCCCGATCGACCCGTGGATCTGGGCAGGGGTTTCATCCGTGGAGCTTCCCCCGTACTCATAATGCCTAGCAACTCCAGATCAATCGTACGGCGGCTCAGGTTTGCTTCCTTCACTTTTACCTGTACCATATCTCCAAAGTTGATGATCCGGCCTGATCGCTGTCCGATGAGTCGGTAGTTAGCTTCGTCGAGTTCGTAATAATCGTCTTTCAGTTCACTCAGGCGTACCATGCCTTCGCTGGCCGTTTCCTTGATTTCCACAAACACCCCAAACTCCGTTACGCCGGAAACCATACCCGTGAACACTTCGCCTTCACGCGTCTGCATGAATTCGACCTGTTTGTATTTGATACTGGCCCGTTCGGCTTCGGCAGCCATTTTCTCCCGCTCGGAGCTGTGTTTGCAGCGACCTTCAAATTCATTCTTATTGGGCGATTCCTTGCCATCCAAGTAGTGCTGGAGCAGCCGGTGAGCCATCATATCCGGGTACCGGCGAATCGGCGAGGTAAAGTGCGAGTAGTGCGAGAAAGCCAATCCAAAGTGACCAATTTCCTCGGTGGAATACCGGGCTTTGGCCATCGTCCGAATCGCCAGATTTTCCATCAGGTTTTGTTCGGGCTTGCCTTCTACGGCCGTCATCATGTTGTTGAGCGAACTGGAAATATTACCCTCTACATTCACCTGATACCCGAAACGCAGGGCAAAATCCGCAAAGGTTTTCAGCCGATCTTTATCGGGAGCTTCGTGAATTCGGTAGACCATCGTATTCCGGGGTTCTTCTTTCCGCAGGTTGAAAACAAATTCAGCGACGCGTTTATTCGCCAGCAGCATGAACTCTTCAATCAACTTGTGAGCATCTTTCCGGACTTTTTGATAGACTTCCAGCGGCTTACCATTCTCGTCTAAGCGGAATTTAACTTCAACGGTTTCAAAATTAACCGCACCTTTCCGAAAGCGTTCGTCCCGAAGTTTCTTGGCCAGATCGTTCAGCACGTGCAGGTGCTGGGTGAAATTCGTAGTAGGTGGAAGGGCGGTTGCCTTTTTCTTCCGTCCTTTCGCCGGCTCTTGGGGCTGCATTTCTGCCTCCGTATCGGGCGTAACTTGCGTTTCCAGTAACTCCTGAGCTTCTTCGTAGCTAAAGCGGCGGTCGGAGTGAATAATGGTGCGACCAAACCATTCTTCTTTAATCCGGGCCTGGTTGTCGAGTTCAAATACCGCTGAGAACGTCAGCTTATCTTCATTCGGACGTAGCGAGCATAGATTATTCGAAAGCTTTTCAGGAAGCATCGGTACCGTACGATCTACTAAATACACCGAAGTAGCTCGCATGTACGCTTCTTTTTCCAGCTCCGTATTCGGCTGGATATAGTGGGTTACGTCAGCGATGTGTACCCCAACGCGGATATTTCCGTTATCCAGATACTCGATGGAGAGAGCATCATCAAAATCCTTGGCATCGGCCGGGTCAATTGTAAATGTCGTAATGGGGCGGAAGTCCCGACGCTTCTTGATTTCTTTAACCTGAATTTTCTCTGAGATCGCATTCGCTTCGGCATCTACCTGAGCGGGGAATTCATTGGGCAAGCCGAATTCCGCCAGAATCGCGTGCATTTCCGTATCGTTATCTCCCGCATCGCCTAATACGATTTTAACCTTTCCTTCCGCTCTTTGCCCTTCAGCAGGAAATTTGGTAATCTCTACGATCACTTTTTGTCCATCCTGAACGCCATTAAAATCTTCACTGCGGACAAAGAAACTGTTATAAACGCGACGATTATCTGGGTAAACAAAGCCGTACTTCGGGCTCATCTGTTCGAAAGTACCTACCAATTCCTTACGGATTCGCTGAACGACTTCAAGCACTTCGCCTTCGGGACGGTAGTTCGAACGCCGGCTCCCTTTCCAGACGGAAATCTTCACCTGGTCTCCATCCAGAGCCGTATTTAAATTTTCAGTAGGCACGTACACATCGGCTTCGCCTTCCTGAGCGTTATCTAAAACAACAAATCCAAAATTTTTATTGACGTGTTCAAGCCGTCCTGTACGGAATTTTAAGCCCGTATCTATCTGATACTTACCGTTTTCAAGTAGTAGCTTTCCATCCTCGTGCAACTCCTCGATCATCAGGCGATAAATCTCCCGAAGGGATTTTCCCCGTACATCCATTCGATCGCACAACTCAGAAATTGTAAAAGACTCGTTGTAATTAATATCAAAAAAAGAGTGAATTTCGGCCTTTAGTTGAGTGATAAAGCGTTCTTCTTTCGAGGCAGTATGTTTTTCTTTGGAATTCTTTTTCATGTAAAAATATTGTTACGTATTGATTAACAGATGGTTGAGTGAATTGGTTCTGCGTTGAAAATAAAGCACATACGGATTGGAAATACCTATACACGTAGCAAAGAACAACTAATTACGTTGTACGATTTAAAAAATCTTTCGCGGGCTATTCTGCGATAGATTCTCTAATTTTGCACATTCCTAAGAATTGAAACCAAAAAACTGACGCTCAGAGGCTTCCAATGGCATTATTCGATTTTCTAACCAGCGACATAGCGATCGATTTGGGCACGGCCAATACGCTCATTATTCATAAAGGCAAAATAGTAGTAGACGAACCTTCTATTATCGCCCTCGATAAAACTAGTGGTAAAGTACTTGCCATTGGCCACCGGGCCATGCAAATGCACGAAAAAACCAACGAAAACATCAAAACGATTCGGCCTTTGAAGGACGGCGTAATTGCTGACTTTACGGCCGCCGAGCTGATGATTCGGGGGATGATTAAAATGATTGACGAACGTAAGGGGCTACGTTTCTTCACTCCTTCACACCGGATGGTCGTTTGTATTCCTTCCGGCATTACAGAGGTGGAAAAACGAGCTGTAAAAGATTCGTGCGAGCATGCCGGTGCCAAGGAAGTATACATGGTACATGAGCCTATTGCGGCCGCTCTGGGTATCGGTATCGACATCCAGCAGCCCAACGGTTCCATGATTGTGGACATCGGAGGAGGTACAACTGAGATCGCCGTGATCGCTCTTTCCGGTATCGTCTGCGAAGCGTCGGTACGCATTGCCGGTGACGTATTCACCCGTGATATTGTGGATTACATGCGACGCGAACACAACCTGTTGATCGGGGAGCGTTCGGCGGAGCTGATCAAGATTGAAGTAGGAGCAGCGTTGCCCGAATTGGAAAACCCACCTGCCGATTTCGAAATCCGCGGTCGGGATTTGATGACGGGTATTCCCAAAGAAATCAAGGTAACGTATTCGGAGATTGCCTACGCACTCGACAAATCGATTTCCAAGATTGAAGAAGCCACGATGAAAGCCTTGGAAACGTCACCGCCAGAGCTTTCGGCGGATATTTATCACAACGGTATTCACCTGACGGGTGGCGGTGCCCTGCTGCACGGTCTGGATAAACGTTTAGGTGCGAAAACGAAACTTCCCATTCACATCGCCGATGATCCACTACGGGCTGTCGTACGGGGTACGGGCGAAGTGCTGAAAGATCTGGATAAGTACAAAGCTGTGCTTATTAGCTAGAAGAGCGATTAAAGTATAGAGCGAATAGATGACGGAGAGTAGAAGTTAGCATGGCTAATATTCTAGGCTCTGTCATCTATTCGCTGTTCTCTATCGTCTCTTTGTAATCCGCTGTCTTATTCTATGAATTCGCTATTTGCCTTTATCGCCCGGCAGCGGGCCTTTATCGTATTCGTTTTGCTGGAAGTGTTGAGCTTGTGGTTTTACTTCAAGTTCAATAATTACCCGAGTGCCATCTATTTTCATACGACCAACTATTACGTAGCGAAAGGACTTCAACTCCAGGCATCGATTACCCAATATTTAAATCTGGGTCAAGTAAATGCGGGTTTAGCCGCAGAAAATGCCCGACTGAATGCAGAGTTGACTACGCTGAAAGGCCAGCAGGTTCCTACGATCATCAATTACAAAGCGGATTCTACGGTAGCAGCCCGTTTTCAACCCATCGTAGCCAAGGTGGTGAAAAACTCTATTGTCGTTGCTCAGAATAACTATCTGACGCTCGATAAAGGCACGGCCGATGGTATCTTACCGGGTATGGGGGTTGTTTCACCCACAGGCGTAGTCGGAATCATTAGAGGCTGTTCAGAACACTTCTCACTGGTTACCTCATTATTGCACCTGGATCCGCCCATGCGAATTTCTTCTCAGGTAAAACGTAGCGGAGAAATCGGTTCCAGTCGCTGGGAGGGAGATAATACAGAAGTCGTTAAGTTATTCGATGTATCACGGTATAAGTCGGTGAAAATGGGCGATACGGTAGTAACCTCCCAACTGAACTCAGTATTCCCCGGTGGTATCATGGTAGGAACAGTGAAGAAACTGGGGGTTAGCTCAGATCAGACCTTCTGGGATATTGATCTGAAATTAGCCACGGATTTTCGTAATTTGTCTTACGTGTACATCATCAACAACCGCCTTCAGAAAGAGCAGGAACAGTTAGAAAAAACTATCCAGGCAAAATAAGACTTTCAAACGGAGGGATTTTCGTTGAATGAACCCATCACTAGCTAAAAGCCCCCAGCTGATAGCTAACAGCCAGTGATCAATGAATCGGAATTTTTTTAGTAGTGCTCTTTGGGTACTTGTTTATTTACTGCTTCAGGTCTTCTTTTTCCGCAGCATGATTCTTTTCGATCATGCCTTTTGCTTTGTATACATTGCCAGTACCCTTTCGCTGCCCTTCGATACGCCTCAGACGCGGGTTCTGTTTTTGGCCTTCGCAACCGGTTTATTTGTAGATTTTTTCTACAATACCTTAGGTTTACACGCGGCCTGTACCGTCTTTCTGGCCTTCATACGACCGGCTATTTTGCGTTTGCTGACCCCAGCTCGGGGGTACGAAGAACGAAACGAACCTACACTGGCCGTAATGAATCTCTGGTGGGTGATTCGATATACCTTTATCGCCGCTCTGATTCACCATACGCTTTTATTTGGTCTGGAAGCACTGAGTCTGGCTCTACTGATACCGACGTTAATTAAGATCATTACTAGTACGTTATACTCGACGTTTGTAATGGTGACCTTGCAATTTTTTCGCGGGAAATAAGGCTTATCCCCACAAAAAAAGCTCCCTGCCAAACAGGGAGCTTTTTTTGTGTTACAGCATTTAGTTTTTAATAAACCGTTTGCTGACGATTCGCTGGCCATCTGAAATCTGAACCAGATACAGGCCCGGAGCCCAGTGCGTTACATCGACGTCGGTTTGATAGAGATTCCCTTCAACGGTTAGGCTCTTCGAGAAGATCAACTTACCATCGCTGCTATACATGCGGGCGGTGGCTTGTTGAAGACCAACGGCCTGATAGGTAATGCGAATACGTTCCTGAGCGGGGTTGGGCTGTAGCGTAAAAATAAATTGCGTTTGCTCGGGAGCAATGGCGGTAATGGTTACCGTCGTAGGCTCGGAGGTGGCCGTACATCCCGCGGCATTTTTGGTTTGTACGGTGTACGACCCAGACTGTCCCACCAGATAATTTTGGCTGGTTGCTCCGGTAATCAAGGTACCATCGCGATACCATTGATAAGCCACTGCTTGAGAAGAGGTAAGTTTGAGTTCTTCCCGGCCAATGGTTGGGACCGAAACGGCCTGTAGCTGAACACTAGTGGGCGACGATGTAGTTTCACACCCCGAAGCTTCGGATACACGAACGGTGTAATTGCCGGCCTGTGTGACCGTAACCGTAGCTCCGGTAGCTCCCGAAATAGGCTGATTCTCGCGGTACCACTGGTACACGAAACCCGTACCCGTGTTGGCTTGTAAAGTCAATGAACTGTTCTGGCAAAGCGTAGCATTCGCTCCGGCCGTAATTTGGGCGGGCGAAGTCACGGTGCCCGCCGTAATGGGAATGGCCAAACGACTACTCGTACATCCGTTTGCCCGTACGCTCAAATCATACAGATAGTAGTAGTAGGTGTTGGCAGCCGAACCGGCCGTATTTCCAGTAATGGAAAAGACGTTAGAAAGGGAGAAGGGATAGGGCTTCGTACTACTGCTCAGGTTTCGGTAAATCGTAGCTCCGTTCGCGTAAGAAATCTGAATCTGGTAATCACCTGCCTCGGGCAAGGTCAGGTTCAACGGATAAACTGCTCCGGTATCGTTAGGATCGTCAGTAGTGGCTCCGGCGGCGGCTGGATTTCGGGTAGCCGTCACATCCAAAGTCACGCTAGAGACATTCCTTCCGGCCGCATTGACGGCTGTAAACGTAATTTTCCCGGAGTTGCCAATGTACAGTCGGGCACTTTCCAGCACAACCGGAACCTCCGCCCGTACCGTTAGGGCGGGTGAAAACTGGTTATATCCACCTCCCGCAAAAACCGATTTAGTCGCGGGTCCTATCTTACTTCTAAATTCGTTCAGGCTTACATATACCGTTCCGGACGCGGGTTTCTGTTCCAGTGAAGTAGCATTTCCAATGGCGATTAGATTACCGCCGCTGGGAGCATCATACCAGAAGGCCGTACCCGTGGCTGTATTCCGAAGCGTCACTTTCCCATCAGTACCGCACGTTTGAGCCGTCGCTTGTGGAGCGATGACGGCCGCGGTCGTACGGGTTTGGGTAAGGGCATTGTTGGTATTCAGCTGATCTCCTTCCAATTCCGTACGTACTATAATCGTATAGCTTTTATTGGCTGTAGCCGTAAAGTCGCTGGTAAGCCAGACATTTTTTTGTTGAAAAGCATTGAGACTAACCTGTCCCCGCAACGTAGCAACGACCGTAGTGCCATCACTGATCTGTGCCGTAACGGGTACGTTCGCTTGAGCTTCGGTACCAAAGTTCTGCACCGCTACCTGAAGAGCGATACCGCCATTCGGGCAAAAATTATTTTCCGGAGAAAGTAACGCCGTTACGCCCGCGTCCCGGGCGGGTTTTACTACTTTGAGCTGGTATTCCTGCGTTTGGCCGGCCGTATAATTGCCGCAGGCCGTAGGGGCGGTGGTGCCTTCCCGGCTAATGATGCGTAGCGGAATAAGTTGTCCTACACGAACCGTAGACGGAATCGTGAGGGAACCGTTGAATACACCTCCACTGGTTAAGGTAGCAGACGTTGCCAGTGTTTCATTGTTATCGTCAAAATCGCCGTCGAGATTCCAGTCCGCAAACATCCGAATCGTTTTCTGCGTGTTTTGGCCATTGCAGTTGGCTACCGAAATTTCATACGTAAGAGTTTGTCCCACTGAAATTTCAGCGACCTGATCCGTGTAGACCTGATTACTACCACAGCCATCGGGCAGGTTACGGCTGAAGTTTCCGAAAACAACCTTACTGATTTTACTAACGTTGGTAGTAGTCGCCAGAGCCGAACAATAGGCAGTACCACCCATGCCACTCATCAATAGGCTATACGCCTGGGTACCGCCCTGCAAATTGTTTTTATGCGTGACTGTTACGGTATAGATCCGACCGGGAACGGGATTGGCGATGTAGATTTTCTCCACATTATCCAGAATATTGTCGCCCGTAGTAGCTGCCTGCGTAGGGTTATTGGGATCGAGTATATAGGGCTGGTAAGTGGTCGTACCATCGGAAATCCGAATATCTAAATCATTGACCAGCCGGGGTGTACGACTATTTAAAGCCGATGGACCGATGGCGACTGGCGTAGCTTCGGGGTCAATCCAGGTAATGGTAACGGTTAGTGGACCACGACCCGAGGCGATTACCTGCTGCGTATACGTTTGGCCGGAAGTGAGCTGACGTTCCGCTACCGAATGGCTTTTATCCGTATTTAGCAGTACCATCGCGGCCTTTTCTGCATTGAGTAATCCCCAACCAAAACTATAATCCGGACCAGGATTTCCGGCGTCTTCAGCCGTATGAATAACCAGCCCTTTTAGCGTCGATGAACGCATGAACTGATTATCATTGAGTTGCCCGTATAATTCCTGCAATAAAAACAGACTACCCGATACGTTGGGCGAAGCCATCGACGTACCGGATAAGGTTGTATAGGCATCGGTTGCCGTGGAAGTGGAGGAGAGCAGACCTACGCCATCGCCCATAATATCGGGTTTAATACGGCCATCATCGGTAGGACCGGAGCTACTAAACGAAGCCTGTTGAATATCGGAAGCCTGATTGATGCCATTGGGAAGACCACCTACGGCTCCGACGGTGAGAATATTCTTAGCCGTACTATACGTCGGAATATTATCGAATGCTCCATTGCTCTTGCGTACTTTCGTACTGGTGGTCGAACCCGAACCTAGGTTGTACGAAGCTCCATCGACGGGTTTATTGACGCCTGCGGCATCCCGTGAATTTCCGGCTGAAAAACAGATGAGGTAATTCGGAGTATTAACGGCCAGCTTGTCGAGCGACTGGGCTTTCGAATCGTAGTAACCGAACTTGTAATCTTCCGTTTCGCTGACGGCGTCGCTACCGTACCAACGCCAAGTTGTACCGTCTTCGTCCAGATCCCAACCCGCCAGTTGTCCGTAGGAGTGGTTGGAGATAAGCAGACCCGAGGCGGCCCCCGTAATTTCTGAAAGATCATTGGTAAAGTCCCAGGCTCGTAGCGAAGCCCCCGTCGCCATTCCCTTCGCCGCCGGATTCACACCCGAAGCGATCATCGTACCCGATACGTGAGTAGCGTGAGCATTGGCCGTTGTTGCGTTATCTACCTGGGTTACTCTCCCGGCTAGTTCTACGTGATCTGAACGCACGGCACCACCATCCCAGATACCCAGACGTCCACTCATCCGACTGCTACCGCCAGTCAGGTTAAGGCCCAGACTTCCGCCCGTTTGCAGTGTATTGGTACGCGTAGTGGCGGCAGCAACTACGTTTGAAAAGGTACTCAAGTAGATGGGTTCTCCCAGCGCATCCAGTCCCTGCAATTTCACGCGTCGACCATTGGCGTACATTCGCTCGATGAACCAGCCCCGTTTCTGAGCGAAGCTTAGGGCTTTGGTATACGACTGTTGTTCCGCATCCGCTACCTGACGAGCGGATTTTTCGAGTTGTTTGGTGGTGGTATTCGTATATAAAGAAATGGGCTTCTGAGCCCATACCCAGGGTAAGGCAAAGAAGCTTAAGCCAAGCAATACAAGTTTTTTCATATCCGGTCAGGAAGTCGGTTCTACTATGAATACGCCGTTCAATCAGCGGGCGTTGCGTAAGGTGATGAGCAAGCGGATGTGGATAAGACTCGTGGGTGGAAAAAGGTAAAGTGGGGTAGAGGGTTATCGTTTAGAGATCCTAAAAAACGTATCCAATAAAATACATAAAAAAAGCCTTCGACCTACATCGAAGGCTTTTTTTATGTATGAGAATACCTTATTGATTGTTACGGAAACGCATCTCGTTTTCTTCGGCAATTTCGCTGGCTAACCGAGCTTTTTCCCGCTTGTTATTGACCCGAGCCGAAACGAAAATACTGATTTCGTAGAGCAGGAGCAGTGGAGCCGTTACCAGCAACTGGCTAAAGATATCCGGCGAGGGCGTAATAATTGCTGCGATAATCAGAATCACGATGAACGCGTGCTTCCGGTATTCCCGCATGAATTTGGGCGTCATTACGCCTACTTGCGAGAGTACGAAGATGATCATCGGCAATTGGAACGTGAGTCCGCAGGCCAATACCATCATCACAAGTAAGCTCACGTACGAGGAAATATCCACCTGGTTTTCAATGGATTCGTCGATCTTAAAGTCAGCCAGGAAGTTGATTGCCAGCGGACTGACTACGTAATAGCCAAAAAGTACACCGCAGAAAAACAGGAAGGTTACCCAGAATACGGCTCCACGCGAGGCACTGACTTCGACGTCGCGTAAACCGGGTCTGATGAATCGCCAGAGTTCCCAAAAGGCGTACGGAAAAGCCAGCGATAAACCAATGAAAAAGGAATACGTAATAGCCATCATAAACTGACCCGTCATCTCCCGGTTAATCAGGATAAAGTCAATTTTTTTGACGCATAAATCAGGAGCACTTACTACTTCGGCGAATTCACAAAGTTTACGGTAAGTCCAGAAATCGGGGCGACTGGGAGCTAGAATAACGCCATTCCACAGTTCGGTTTTAAAAACGAAAGCTAAAACGGTAAAAATGATAATTGCTGCGAGTGCCCGGATGATGTGCCAGCGAAGTTCCTCCAAATGTTCAATGAAGGTCATTTCGCCGCCGCCTTCTTCCTCTTGTTCGTCCCAGTGTTGATCCAGAGGCATTGTATCTTCGTTAGTAGGTGTAATGATCAAATGTAAACAGGTTCGTATGGTTACGCAAAACGGACCACCTCTATAAACGTAAAGATCGTTTGAAGCAGTTTGTTTGAAGAAACTTCAAAGCCTTCTCAACTGTTTCAAACGATCTTCACACGTAAGCTGATTTTAACGGTACAGCGGGAAGTTTTCCGTCCAAGCGTTTACTTTTTTCTTCACTTCGGCCAGATAGCTGTCGTTGTCATTATGAGTGAGTACGTCATCGATCCACTCCACAATTTGCAGCATATCATTTTCTTTCAGACCACGCGTCGTCATAGCCGCCGTACCTACCCGCATACCGGAAGTTACGAAGGGTGACTTGTCGTCGAAGGGGACCATGTTTTTGTTAACCGTAATGTCAGCTTTGATCAGCGTGTTTTCGGCCAGCTTACCTGTCCAGCCTTTCGGACGCAGGTCAATCAGCATGAGGTGGTTGTCCGTGCCGCCGGAGCTAATTTGGTATCCTTTATCGATGAAAGCCTGAGCCATCACCTGAGCGTTTTTCTTTACTTGAAGAGCGTATTCGCCGAATTCTTCCGTCAAAGCTTCACCAAAGGCTACGGCTTTTGCTGCGATTACGTGTTCCAGCGGACCACCCTGCGTACCAGGGAATACCGCTGAATCCAGCAGACTCGTCATCGTACGAAGTTCACCTTTGGGCGACTTGATACCGAAGGGATTTTCGAAATCTTTTCCAACCAGAATCAGACCACCCCGGGGACCACGCAGCGTTTTGTGCGTCGTCGTCGTTACGATGTGGCAATGGTCCATCGGATTGTTCAGCAGGCCTTTGGCAATCAGGGCCGAGGGGTGCGAAATATCAGCCAGCAATAAAGCACCAATCTGATCGGCAATGGCTCGCAGACGAACGTAATCCCAATCACGCGAGTACGCCGAAGCTCCGCAAATCAACAGACGGGGACGTTCCCGTAATGCAATTTCTTCTACTTTATCCCAGTCAATCAGACCCGTCTCCTGTTCTACACCGTAGAAGAAGGGCTGGAAATATTTTCCGGAAAAGTTAACCGGCGAACCGTGCGAAAGGTGACCACCGTGGGCCAGGCTAAAGCCTAAAATTTTATCACCGGGATTCAGGAACGAAAGGAAAACAGCAGCGTTCGCCTGTGCTCCGGAGTGCGGTTGTACGTTCGCCCAGCTAGCTCCGAACAATTCTTTCGCCCGATCAATAGCGAGTTGTTCAACCTGATCAACGACTTCGCATCCGCCGTAGTAACGTTTACCGGGCAGACCTTCAGCGTATTTATTCGTCAGAACACTTCCCTGAGCTTCCATCACCTGCTTAGAGGTAAAGTTTTCGGAAGCAATCAGTTCGATGCCGTATTCCTGGCGATGAGCTTCTTTCTCAATGAGATCGAAAAGTTGGGTGTCGCGTTCAATGCGGGAAGCGGTGACCGTTGACATGGGCAAAAAAGCTGGTTGTAAAAAGATGAGTCTATTAGCTAAAAAATTAGCTGAAAGTCAGCCAATTGTCCTTCTTGAGAACCAAGAAGGATAGCGAAAGACAAAGGTACACCGGAAAGCTAAGCTTGCCAAATACCCGTGGGTTTCTTGCGGCTGGCTCAGTGTTTTTATAAACACGTTCTGCAATTTCCCGCTTATCGGCTACTTTTGGGAGTTTTCTGTCGGAATAGTCAGCCTTATAGCGTTCGAACCTTCAACAACGCCTGACTATTGTTTACTGAACATTGAAAAAAGCCATGTCTAAAGAAATTAAGGTTGGATTGATGACCCTCGTCTCGGGCGTCATTTTATATTTCGGATTTAACTTTCTAAAGGGTTCCGATTTGTTCTCCACTTCCCGCGATTTTTACGCTCTCTATGATAGTGTAGACGGTCTGACGGCCTCTAATCAGGTAATGCTGAACGGTGTAGCCGTAGGTCGGGTAAAGGAAACCCGCATTCTTACCGATCGGAATAATAAAATTCTGGTGGTTTTGACCCTGGATCAGGAAATTCCGCTGACGAACAATACCGTAGCCGCCTTGGGGGATAATGGATTGATTGGTGGAAAAGTCATTCAGCTCCAAATTGGCAAGGGTACGGCGATTGTTCCTGGTGATACCCTGAAGTCGTCCAAACAGGCAGGTCTGACGGCGGCGTTACAGGATAAAGCCTTGCCCATCATGACAGATGCGGATTCGCTGATTCGTAACCTGAACGTAGTCGTTTCCCGCTTTAAACAAACGGGCGACGTACTGAATCAACTGCTTTCCAATGTGGATCAGACGGGTTTAGCATTGCGGGCGACACTCAACGAAAACCGGAAAAATCTTTCTTCCATCACGGGGAATTTGAATCGGCTTTCGGCTCAGCTGGTTGAGACGGAGAAAAGTATTCAGCCCATTATGGCCAAAGCCAATACGTTTGCCGATTCACTCAATGCATTACGTTTGGGTCAGACGGTAGCCAAGGCCAACCAGACCGTAGCCGAATTGCAGGCGATGTTACAGAGTGTACAAAATGGTCAGGGTACGGCAGGAAAGCTTTTGAAGGACGATCAGTTGTATACCAACATGAACCAGTCTATCAAAGATCTGGATAAACTGCTGGTGGACTTACGCCAGCAACCCAAACGGTACGTACACTTCTCCGTATTTGGGGGCGGTAAAAAGAAAAATAAGGCCGCGGGTGATACGCTGGGCAATGGAGAAAAGTAGGTAGAGCAATACGGCTTATCCCTTTCATCCGTATTAACAAAGGCGGCAAGAATCTATTCTTGCCGCCTTTGTTATGAGCTAACCTAAGATTAGGACTACTGAAAATCGCTACTGATTCAAAAACTCCACCATCTTCGCAACCGCCCGAGTTCGGTGATTGATGGCGTTTTTCTCGGCAACACTCATTTGGGCGAAACTGCGGTCGTAGCCTTCGGGTACGAAAATAGGATCGTAGCCAAACCCATGCTCACCCTGCGGAGCTTCCAGAATGGTTCCTTCCACAATTCCTTCAAACTGATAGATTTCTTCCTGAATGATGAGCGTAATCACCGTACGGAAACGAGCCGAGCGATCGGTAACGCCCTGTAATTGCGTCAGTACTTTCTGCATATTAGCCTGAGCATCCCGCGAACCGGAGTAAAAAGCCGAGTCAACGCCGGGTTCGCCTTGAAGGGCTGTGATCTCCAGTCCGGTATCATCGCCGAAGCAATCAACCTGGTAATAATCGGCCAGATACTTGGTTTTTTGCAGCGAATTAGCCTCCAGCGTACGACCGGTTTCGGGTAATTCCTCGGTACAGCCAATGTCAGCCAGGGTTAAAAGCTGAATGGAGGGAGAGAGAAAAGCCTGTATTTCTTCGAGCTTATGACGGTTGTTGGTAGCAACTACTAATTTCATTTCAGTCATTCGGGTAAAGCGTATAAACGTTTTAAGCGGTCGTAATCCGGCTCCGGCATCTGAATCAATAACGGTTTTTTTGCCGGATCAAGCCAGCGTAAAAGTGATAGCATATCAGTCTCGGTCATGGCTGTACAGCCTGCCGTACCGTGCGTAGGATTTTCCCAAAGGTGCATAAAAATACAGGAACCTGCACCCGCTTGCGGTGAATCGGTATTGTAAGCAAGTACCAGGCCGTACTTGTAATCAGGGATAAACAGGCGTTCCGCCGATGTCCAGTCTTTACGTACGGAATCGGTATGAACGAGTTGATTGTAATGCCGGGAACGGGCATCGTCCACGCAGAAACAGGAACGATTGGTTTGCACATACGGCCAGTGGAGAGCAGCGGGTTTGGGTTCTGTACCAAAAGCTGTACCCAGTCGGAAGATACCGGCGGGGGCTTTTTCATCGCTTTCCTGTTTATGCGGGGGCGAAGCCAGCGGGTGTTTACGATCCCAGGCTAGTCCATTTTTTCCTACGACAATAGCCTGAGGGGGTCGTGCTTGCTTCCATTGGTGCTGAATCTGCTTCCATTCGTAAGTACGCAATGTTCCGGTTACGCTGGTCAACGTAGGCGTCGTTACAACGAGCAATTGCTGCGTATCTAGCGTTTGGGCCTGTACGGTGATGCTCCAGATCTGTAATAGAAAAACGAGTTTTCGCATGCAATACACAAGAAAAAGGCCATTCGCTAGTGACGAATGGCCCGTATATTATTTCTGAAATTTCGCTTTCCCTTCATCCAGGTACTTCACAAACGTTTCCACATTGGGTTCGTAGGCGACAGCTTTTACCAGGGGCTGTGCATCATTGTTCGGATCAATGAGTACGTAGAGGGGCTGAGCGTTGAAATTGTACTTGGCAATCTCAAAATCCAGGTTCTGATCGCCGATAGTCGTTTTCTGTTTGCCATCTACTTTTGACGTGTAGTGCTCGCTTTCGGGCAGCTCCGTTTTGTCATCCACGTAGAGCGAAACAATGATGTAATCTTCCCGGAGCCGTTTCAGTACCTCCGGTTGACTCCAGACGGTTTCCTCCATCTTCCGGCAGTTTACGCAACCGTGACCCGTAAAGTCAATAAAGATGGGTTTGCCCACCTGCTTGGCGTAGGCGAGGCCTTCTTTATAATCGAAAAAGCCTTCCAGTCCGTGGGGCAATTTGAAGAAGCTCACGTATTTCCGATCAGCCGGAAGTGTACCCGCCGAAGCTGGTGTACTGCTGGTGGGCGTATTATGGTGCAGGTTAAACTCCTGAGAAGTTTCCGGAGGTAACAAACCCGAAAGTGGTTTCAGCGGAGCCCCGAACAAGCCGGGTACCAGATAGACCGCAAACGAGAAAATAACAATCGCAAACAACACCCGGGGAATCGAAACCCGATCTACTGGACTATCGTGCGACATCAGTACTTTGCCAATCAGGTTCAATCCCATCAGCGTGAAAATGACAATCCAGAGCGAAAGGTATACTTCCCGGTTCAACAGGCCCCAGTGGTAGGTCTGATCGGGTACGCTCAGGAATTTCAGCGCAATGGCTAATTCCAGAAAACCTAACTGCACTTTCAGCGTGTTCAGCCAGCCGCCGGATTTAGGCATGGTTTTCAGGAAGCTGGGAATAAACGCAGCCACTACGAAAGGTAAAGCGAAGGCCGTTCCAAAGCTGATGTTCAGCAAGGCCGAATCCCAGATACTACCACTCGCCGCGAGAATGGCCGCCGTACCTACAATCGGAGCCGTACAGGAGAACGAAACCAGAGCCTGAGCAAAGGCCATAAAGAAAATACCACCCCAGCCACCTTTGTCGGCCTGAGCGTCTACTTTATTCACAAAGGCACTCGGTAAGGTCAGTTCAAACGCTCCCAAGAACGAAAGTGAGAACAGAACGAAAATCGTAAAAATGAATACGTTGGGTAACCAGTGCGTACTGATGAAGTTGGTAAAACCACTCCCAAACAGAGCAGAGATCAGCGTACCAAAGAAGGCAAAAATGAGAATGATCGATAAGCCGTAGAAGAGGGCTTTCGTAATTCCTTCCGCCCGCGAATCCACGCGTTTGGTAAACATGGCTACCGTCATCGGGATCATGGGGTATACGCAGGGCATGGCTACCGCTGCCAATCCGGCTAAAAAGGCCAGTACTAAATCGCCAAACGAAACGCCTTTGGCGGGTTTGTCAGCGGCGGGGTCGCTAGTAGGAGCAACCGCAGGAGCAGCACTTTCAACCGTATTCGTATCCGTTGCTATTGCCGTAGTAGCGGGGGTAGCCGTCGTCGTATCCTGAGCCGAAGCAGGGGTTGCTGGGGGCGTCGTAGCGGTGGTAGCCGGGGCCGTTTCGGTCGGGACAGCAGGGTTAGCGGCAGCAATTACTTTGAGTTTGCTCAAATTAAAGTCGCCATCATTGATGGGGATACATAAACCATCGTCCTGGCAAACCTGTCCACCAATGTTCCCTTCGAGTTTGGCTCCTTCCTTTAAAATCTTGACACTCTGGCGAAAGGTGGCTTTGCCTTCAAAAAAACGGACTTTCCCATCGAAAATCTCGTCCATTTTTTCCTTGGGCTTGCTCGTGGTCCGAAGTTTACCCACGGCTTCGTAGGCGTCATTTTTCTTGAGCTTAAGTATCGTGGGGAGGGGACCTACGTCCGGATCCTGATCGGGTGAGAAAATATGCCAGCCCTCATTCACGTCGGCTTCGACGAGAATATCGACGGTTTCACCCACTTTTACTTCATTTTTCGACAGGGAAAATTTCAGACTATAGGGTTTGACAACCTGAGCCTGAGCGGCCACGGCCGTCCATATCCAAAGACTGAGAACTACTAATTTTTTCATGAAGAAGCTTAAAAGCGTATAACGTTACGAATACGAAGGAATAGAGTGGCTATGCTCCGGGGGCTCTTCTGCATTCGTATCGCATCCGATGGTATCTGAATGATTCGGCAACGCAAAATAAGTCAGTATAGTTTAGTTTTAGGTATGCTCTAATCACGCATATGACGCAATTGGTAGCAAATAATTGCCGGTGGATCGCTTAAGAAAGAAGCTTTTCGGGCTTGATGCCGTAAATTTGCCTTGCGTAAGGGGCAACTCTCGCAATTTTCTCTTACAAAAACCATAATGGATTTTCTACACCAGTTATTCGGCAATGATCTGGAAGCGGCCGGGTTTGTGATTTTAAATTTGATCCTGATTGAAAGTTTACTTTCCGTAGACAATGCTGCTGTACTCGCCACGATGGTCATGGATCTTTCGCCGGACCAGCGCAAGAAAGCCCTCAAGTACGGAATCATTGGTGCCTATATCTTCCGGGGAATTTGTTTAGTTGCCGCTACCTGGCTAGTGAAAGTATGGTGGCTCAAGCCCATTGGCGGGCTGTATTTGCTGTATTTGTGCTTCAATTATTTCCTGAGTCGCGATAAGCCTCACGAAGAAGAACACATTGAAAAGAAGGATTCCTGGTTTTATCGCAACACCATTGGTTTACTGGGTAAATTCTGGGCAACAGTAGCGTTGGTGGAAGTGATGGATCTCGCTTTTTCAATCGACAACGTATTTGCGGCGGTGGCTTTTACCGACAATATCTATCTGATTTGTACGGGCGTTTTCATCGGAATCCTAGCCATGCGGTTTGTGGCTCAGTCATTCGTCCGACTTATGGAGCGTTTTCCGTTTCTGGAAGGGATTGCCTTTCTCGTCATCGGTTTGTTGGGTATGAAACTGATGTCTTCGGCGGCCTGTCACTTTTTCAAAGAAACGGCCATTTGTCACTTTATGGAAAGCGAAGAAGCGGATTTGTACGTATCCATTACTACGGTCGTTCTATTTGTAATCCCTATTTTAACTTCCTGGTTATTCAATTTTCCCAAACGACATACAGTGGCGGATGAATAAGAACCCGTCTATCTGAATTTCGTGACTTCAACCCTGATCATACGCAAGAAAGCATCCCTCAAAAATCAAGTATCGTTTGTGGCTAAGCTCTGTTTTTTTGCATATTTGACGAATAATATTTGTCGCTTCATTCACAAACCTAAACATCATTCTAAAATTTACTCCTAACGGAACATTTGTATGGCTAACATTTGGGTAAAGAAACCCCTGAAACAACTGTTGAACGAGGCCGAAGCCTCAGGCGAAGGTTCGCTCAAGCGGACCCTCTCGGCTGGAAACCTCGTGGCTTTGGGAATTGGTGCAATTATTGGAGCTGGACTCTTCGTACGTACGGCAGCGGCGGCGGCCGAAAGTGCAGGTCCATCGGTTACGATTTCATTTATTTTAGCCGCCGTGGGCTGTGCTCTGGCCGGTTTATGTTACGCTGAATTTGCTTCCATGATTCCCATTGCGGGATCTGCTTATACGTATTCGTACGCAACCATGGGTGAATTTGTGGCCTGGACGATTGGCTGGGATTTAGTACTCGAGTACGCGTTGGGAGCTGCCACGGTTTCCATTGCCTGGTCGGAATACCTGAATAAGCTCTTAGCGACTTTATTTGGCACCGAAATACCCTACCAGTGGTGCCATTCTCCCTTTCAGGTGTCAGAGCTGGGTACGCAGGGAATCATGAATATTCCTGCCGTATTCATCCTGTTCTGTCTAACCTTGCTGCTCATTCGCGGCGTACAGGAATCGGCTACCGTTAATGCCGTTATCGTCGTATTGAAAGTGGCGATTGTGATCCTGTTCATCGCTTTAGGCTGGCAGTACATCAACCCGGCCAACCACATGCCCTACATTCCTGAAGAAACCAAGGTAGTGGATGGAGCTGGCGTGTCCCATGACTTTGGCGGTTTCTGGGGGATTGTCGGAGGGGCCGGTACCGTGTTCTTCGCTTTCATTGGTTTTGATGCCGTGTCAACGGCCGCTCAGGAAGCAAAAAATCCGAGTCGGGATATGCCCATCGGTATTCTGGTTTCCCTGGTGGTTTGTACGATTCTGTATATTCTGTTTGGTCACGTACTGACGGGTGTTGCTCACTACAGCGAATTCCGGACGGCTGGTAAAGAAGCCTCGGTTGTATACGCCATCCAGAAATACATGCACGATTATCAGTGGTTGGGTACGATGATTACGGTAGCCATTCTAGCGGGTTTCTCTTCCGTAATTCTGGTGATGTTGCTGGGTCAGTCACGGGTATTCTACTCGATGGCTAATGACGGTCTGGTTCCGAAAGTATTCAGCCAACTGCACCCGAAATACCGCACGCCGTACCGCTCAAACCTTCTTTTCTTCGTCTTCGTAGGCATCTTCGCGGCTTTCGTGCCGGGTGATGTAGTAGGGGATATGACCAGTATCGGTACGTTGTTTGCCTTCGTTCTAGTATCAATTGGCGTGGTTATCATGCGTAAAACGGACCCGAATATCGAACGTCCTTTCAAAACACCTTTCTCGCCAGTCGTTCCGATTCTAGGTGCATTGACCTGTTTGCTGATGATCTACGGTTTAGGTCACGAAAACTGGATGCGTCTGATTGTCTGGATGGGTATCGGTCTGGTAATCTATTTCGGATACAGTGTTCGTCGCAGTAAACTGCAACGCAAATAAGTAGGATTGAAACGGGAAATCGAACCGTTTCATCCGAACAAAAATAAATGGGAGCGACGCAGATCATTCTGCGTCGCTCTTTTGTTATCCGGTTGAAAACCAAGTGTTCAAACCCGTTACACAAATAAATTCTGTTCACTATTCGTTATTCATCCGTACAAACACAATCTTGTACAACAAAACATCCGCCACTGTTTGCTTCGGCATCCTATTTTATGTATCTGACCACTATGAATACTATGTTACGTATGAAATCAATTGGGCTAATTTGGGCTCTCGTCTGGGCCTGGAACTTTGCAGGAGCAGCCGATAAACCTTTGGAGCAACGAGGATATAATATTGGGGAAGCCGTCGGCGACTTTCAGCTACGGAATGTGAATGGAAACACGGTACGTCTTTCAGACTTGAAAGCAAATAAAGGCGTAATCGTAGTTTTTACGACGAATCATTGTCCCTTTGCCAAAGCCTACGAAGACCGAATCATTGCTCTGGATATGAAGTACCGCTCGCAGGGATTTCCTGTCGTTGCCATCAATCCCAATGATCCGGCGGCCTACGAAGAAGATTCTTTTGAGAATATGAAAGCCCGGGCTTCGACCAAAGGGTATACCTTTCCGTATCTGCTCGATGATACCCAGAAAACGGCTAAAGCCTTCGGAGCTACCCGTACGCCACAAGTGTTTGTACTGCAGCGTCAGGGCGACAAATTCACCGTTCAGTACATTGGTACAATCGACGACAGCTCACAAGACCCTGGTAGCGTAACCCGACGGTACGTAGAAGATGCGGTGAATAATTTATTACAGGGAAAGCCCGTGATGTTAAACGTAACCAGACCCGTAGGCTGTGCCATTCAGTGGAAGGAAGCATAGGTAAACAAACCAACAAAAAGGCTCGCGACAAGCATCGCGAGCCTTTTTGTTGGAGCAAGAAATCAGAAAGCTTACAGGCGAATACCAAAGTTTACGGCACTTACCTGAGGCCCTTTGCCCGCTTCAAATACCTTATTCAAATCATATTCGGCGAATACCGTGCCTACACAACGGAAGCCTACGCTCATCCCTACGCCGTAACGGAAGTTATTCACAAAGTAGCGACCATGATCGCGGTCTTTGCTGCCCGACTGGGTTTTGGTTTTGGTATAGCTATCGAGTCGCATACCGGCATAGCCGCCTAAGCTAATGTGGCTCACGGCTCCTTTGCGGAATACGACCGTAGGCATAACGGGAATATTCAGATACGCGACGGTAAGTTTACTTTTAGCCAGGGGTACGTCAGAGTCCGTGAAAGCAACTTGTCCACCCGTAGTACTAATCACCCGGTTTCCTTCGAGCATAAAGTTATTCCAGCTTACTTCCAGACCCGTCTTCAACGCTAGGGCGGTCTTGGGTCCACTCACAATCCGGAAGCGGTGCATAGCACCCAGCGAAACAAAGCGGCTACCTAAGGGACGAAGCTCGTAACCATTGGTCGTTTGAGCATTTTTTCCGGCAAAGGTGTTGAGGCCTAGTGAAATTTCTAAGTCGCTTTTGTGAGCAGGTATCCAAGGTTTAGTCGTCGTGACGGGTAAAGTATCCGTACTGATTTGAGCAAAGGCGGATAAAGCAGCAGTAGATAAAGCGACAGTAGCGAAGGCAATCAATGAACGTTTCATGGCTATACAAGAATTAAGAGGTTCGTCAGTTGTTGGAAAGGAATCCGTATTTTCGAATTCAAAAAACAGATGAACGCCGCGAGCAGAAGGTGACGAAAACCCGTATGAAAGGAATTTTTTATGGAGGAAGGGTGAAAACAGCGGATGAATTCTAAAACGTAGCAATGACGAAAGCAGAAATACGACGGGAATTCCGGCAACGCCGACAGAAGCTGAGTGAAGCTGACCTACTTATCCACACTCGAGCGTTATCCAACGAGTTAATTCAATCGGATTTATTGAGAAATAGTAAGATTATACACGCCTTTTTGCCCATTCGTCGACAGAAGGAAGTGGACAACTATGTAGTTATTCACAATTTGCGTGAAAGTTATCCACATATCCACATTGCTGTTTCTCGATCCGACGCTCAGGCCCGTGAGATGGAGCACTATCGATATACGGATCAGACCGAAATCCTTGAAAATGAGTGGGGTATTCCGGAGCCCGTACCACAATTAGGGTTAAAAATTGCTCCTGAAGAACTGGATGCCGTATTAGTACCGCTCTTGGCTTTTGATCGACGAGGGTATCGAGTAGGGTATGGGATGGGCTTTTACGATCGTTTTCTGGCCCAGTGCCGACCAGATGTACTGAAAATAGGCCTTTCTTTCTTTGAACCGGTGGAAAGCATTATTGATGTGGATAACTTTGATATTCCCCTGACGGCTTGCGTTACGCCAAAGGGTATTTGGAGGTTTGAGCGAAGTAGAGAACTTTTATAAGTTGAGGTTCGTCAAAAGAAAAATAAAAAAATAAGGCTTCTGTTTTTTCAGTCTGTAAGAAACCCCTTACTTTGCGGCCAATTCGACAATTCGTCACAGTGAACACTAAGAAAATTAAATAGAACATTCGGAGTGAGCGGGGCCTCGACCCTCGTTTGCCAGAATTGTTTTGTCGGTTTTCTTCCCTTCACGGTGACGAATTTTTTTATGCCCATACCTCAACGCTGGCACGAAAATGGTTGTTGAGAATGAGCGGATTATAGACTCAGAATTCATTTTTCACCCTAATTTCTTTTTTACAAAACAATGAAAGTCGCTGTTGTTGGAGCCACCGGTCTTGTAGGTGGTGAGATGCTGAAAGTACTGGAAGAACGTAACTTCCCCATCACCGAACTCATCCCGGTCGCTTCCGAGCGGTCTGTTGGTAAAAAGGTGACCTTCAAGGGACAAGAATATACCGTAGTAAGTTTTGAGGACGCCATCGCTGCCAAGCCTGCCATTGCTATTTTTTCGGCGGGTGGTAGTACGTCATTGGAACTGGCTCCCAAGTTTGCCGAAGCTGGAATTTTCGTTATTGACAACTCTTCAGCCTGGCGGATGGACCCTACCAAAAAACTGGTAGTACCGGAGATCAACGCTCACACGCTGACGAAAGAAGATAAAATCATTGCCAATCCCAACTGCTCAACGATTCAGATGGTGGTGGTATTGAACCCCCTGCACCAGCAGTACAAAATCAAACGAGTAGTCGTTTCGACCTACCAGTCTGTTACGGGTACGGGTAAAGCTGCGGTAGATCAGTTGTTTGCCGAGCGTAAAGGCGATGACAGCGTGAAAAAAGTATATCCGCACCCCATCGACCTGAACGTACTGCCGCACATCGACGTATTCCTGGATAACGGTTATACGAAAGAAGAGATGAAGATGGTAAATGAAACCAAGAAAATCATGGGAGACGACTCCATCGCAGTAACGGCTACGACGGTACGTATTCCTACGATTGGCGGTCACTCGGAAGCCGTAAACATCGAGTTCGAAAACGATTTCGATCTGGAAGAAGTACGGGCTATCCTGGAAAAAGCTCCGGGCGTAGTCGTACAGGACGATCCGAAAAACCAGATTTACCCTATGCCGCTCACCGCTCACGGAAAAGACGATACCTTCGTGGGTCGTATCCGTCGGGATGAGTCGCAACCCAACACGCTCAACTTGTGGATTGTCGCTGACAACCTGCGGAAAGGTGCGGCTACGAACGCTGTTCAGATCGCTGAGTATCTGAATACGAACGAATTAGTATAACGTTTAAATTCGGATTATCAAACCCTGAAGGAATTCAGTGTAGATAGCCCCGGGTGAAACCGAGGCAACCGTACCAAAGAAAGCGAGCCGATTAGTACCGGTTCGCTTTCTTTTTTTGCTTGTAGCCTAAACGGTAATGATAGGAAAGATGGGTATTGGGTTTGGAATTAAAATACCCGAGGGTTACAGAAACGTTATGCTGATAATACTGATACGCAGCAACCAACTGACTAATGGTAAACCACCGGGAGGTGCCATAAGGAGCAGAGGAGGTTCCGATGCTGTACTTCATACTAAACGAACGATCTTTCGCTGGATCGGAGTTAAACACCATTTCTGTAGTAGCCGCAATAGTAAAAAGAGCAGGTTGGCGGGCAACAATCCAACGATCATACCCTGTACTATGGCCTGAATATTCTCTGCCTAAGCCGTTGTTAACGGTCTTTCTCGGGATGCGTTGACGGATTCTCGTTAATTCTCCGTACTCACGACTATACGCCATTTCAACGCCTAAAAACCGCCAATTTGTATTTCGCCCTAAAATGGCATTTAACTGAGCACTGCCGCGAAAGCCAAATCCATAAAATCCATAGTTACCCCGATAAATACTCGGTAACGGCTTATTAATGATATTACCTAAGGAATCTTTGGGGTATTCACTGAAAGAGCTATTGCCGATATAATATTGTCCCAAATATCCGAAAGCTCCATAGGAAATGGTCGCTGCATTCCAGCTATGGGCCCTACTAACCTGCAAAAGTCCTAGCCAATGACGATCTTGTGACTGGCCATTCTTAAATCCTTCGTGATATCCCTTTCCCCAAAGTGTTACGCCGCCCAAATAGGTTGCGGTATTCACACCGCTGTCCCGTGAGGCCAGCGGCTTAGGTTGATAAATTAGATCATGAGCATGTAGTCCGGCTCCCAAACGGTGATTGTAGATCGCCTGGCAGCTAAACAGGCAGGCAATAAAACAACAAAAAAAAACGATTCGGTAGAGATAAGACATGATGGATGTAGGCTAGGTTATAAAAGGAGTCGAAACTACGCGAAAGACCCTAAAAATTTCAAAATCGTTGGAATGGAAAGCATTTTTTAGACGTTACTGTCTGGATGGCCCCAACCTTCGGTTTCTGGTCATTTTTTAGTAGTTTCACTGATTCGAAACGGACCCACGTCCCTTCGGTTCATTCGCTTAACAAAGCCGCTCCGAACGCCATGAATTTTGAATTAACCTCTGAATACCAGCCCACGGGCGACCAACCCAAAGCCATTCAACAACTCATTGAAGGCATCCATCGGGATGAACCGGCCCAGGTACTCCTCGGGGTTACGGGATCGGGAAAGACCTTTACGGTAGCCAATGTGATCAAGGAGATTAATCGTCCTACCTTAATTCTTAGTCACAATAAAACGCTGGCGGCTCAGCTGTATGGGGAGTTCAAGCAATTCTTCCCAAATAACGCTGTCGAGTACTTCATTAGTTATTACGACTACTACCAGCCCGAAGCCTACATTGCTACGACCAATACATACATCGAAAAAGATCTGGCAATCAACCAGGAGATCGATAAGCTACGGCTTTCGGCAACCTCGGCTCTGATGTCCGGACGACGGGATGTGATTGTAGTGGCTTCGGTATCCTGTATCTATGGTATGGGAAACCCCGATGAGTTTCGTAGAAGCATCATGCGGGTGGGCGTCGGTGAAATCTATTCCCGAAATCAGTTTCTGTACCGACTGGTAGAAATTCTGTATTCACGAACGGAGGCTGAATTTACCCGGGGAACCTTCCGCGTAAAAGGAGATACGGTAGATGTACACCTTCCGTACGCGGAATTTGGATACCGCTTTGTGTTCTTTGGGGATGAAATTGAAGCCATTCACCGGATTAATCCGCAAACCGGAAAGAAAATCGGGGAAGAGAACCGGGTTTCTATTTTTCCTGCCAACCTGTTCGTAACCGGAAAAGACACGCTGGCCCGGGCCATGCACGAAATCCAGGACGATATGGTCGAGCAAATTAAATTCTTCGAGAAAGAATTTCGCTTGCAGGAAGCCGACCGAATCAAGCAACGTACGGAGTTTGACATGGAAATGATGCGGGAGCTGGGGTACTGTTCGGGAATTGAGAACTACTCGCGGTATTTCGACCGCCGCCTGCCCGGCCAGCGACCCTTCTGCTTGCTGGACTTCTTCCCGGAAGATTATTTGATGGTAATTGATGAAAGTCACGTAACCGTACCGCAGATTCGGGCGATGTGGGGCGGTGACCGCTCCCGCAAAGAAGCCCTGGTGGATTACGGATTCCGGTTGCCGAGTGCGCTGGATAACCGACCGCTGACTTTTCAGGAGTTTGAAGGTATGGCTCCGCAAACGATTTATGTATCTGCAACGCCCGCTGATTATGAGTTGCGGCGGAGTGAAGGGGTCGTCGTCGAGCAGATCATTCGGCCGACGGGATTATTGGATCCTGAAATTGAAGTACGGCCCAGTATCAATCAGATTGACGACTTGCTGGATGAAATCCACGACCGTATTCGCCGGGAAGAACGCGTACTGGTTACGACGCTTACGAAGCGGATGGCTGAAGAACTTTCCAAATATCTGGATCGGGTTGGCGTAAGGTGCCGGTATATTCACTCGGAAGTTAAAACCCTTGAGCGGGTGGAAATTCTTCGTGAGCTACGACTGGGAATCTTCGACGTACTGGTGGGAGTAAACTTACTTCGGGAAGGGCTGGATTTACCGGAAGTATCGCTGGTAGCCATTATGGATGCGGACAAGGAAGGATTCTTACGGGACATTCGTTCGCTGATCCAAACCATTGGCCGGGCCGCCCGGAATGACCGCGGTAAGGTGCTCATGTACGCTGATCGCATTACGGGTTCCATGGAAAAAGCCATCAATGAAACGTCGCGACGACGGGCCCTGCAAATGGAGTACAATGCCGACCACGGGATTACGCCGCGTACCGTTCGTAAGTCGAAAGAAGCCATCATGGAGCAAACCAGCGTGGCGGATGTGATGGGTAAACCAACGAAGAAATACTACGTGGAACCCCAGGAACTTTCGCTGGCCGCTGACCCGGTCATGGCGTACATGGACAAAGATGCCATCAACGAACGCATCAAGCAAGTACAAAAGGAAATGGAGCAGGCCGCCAAGGAGCTGGACTTCCTCAACGCTGCCAAACTTCGGG
Organism: Siphonobacter curvatus; assembly: GCF_002943425.1. Classification (NCBI taxonomy): domain Bacteria; kingdom Pseudomonadati; phylum Bacteroidota; class Cytophagia; order Cytophagales; family Cytophagaceae; genus Siphonobacter; species Siphonobacter curvatus. Next base: position 26,036 of record NZ_PTRA01000008.1, on the reverse strand, counting down.
ATGAAATGATGAGTTTGAAGAAGATGTTGTAAGTTTATACAATGCATAAAAGAGAAACGGCTCGGAAGTCTTAAGATTTCCGAGCCGTTATTGTACATGAGTCCCTAATTCTTCGAATACCGACTGCGGGCCTTTACAATTTCTGCCTTATACATATTGGCCCATTCGGCCAGATCAATCATGCGTTGGAGTAAGCTTTCGCCCAAAGCCGTAAGCTGATATTCCACCCGGGGCGGAACTTCGGCGTAGATATGACGCTGAACCAGTCCATCTTCCTCCAGACTTCGCAGCGTAACCGTCAACATTCGCTGCGAAATATCACCAATCTGAGCTTTCAATTCATTAAAACGGAGCTTACCTGAATTGCCTAAGTGTATGATGGTTAGGTAAGACCACTTGTCGCCAATGCGATCCAGAATACCGCGAACGGGGCATACTCCTAAATCGTCGGTCTTGCTGAAAATTTTTTCTATCTTTTCCTGAACAGGAGTTGCCTGACTATCAACAATAGTTACTGTCATGTGCCTTAGTTATTGAAAAATGCCTTCTTGTTACGTAAAAACCCTTGATTTACTTTTGAGTTATTAAAAGTAACTAAGGAAACAAAAATAACTAATTGCTATGAAAATTGCACTGATTGGAGCAAGCGGTTTTGTCGGAACAGCCGTATTGTCGGAAGCTTTGAACCGGGGACACCAAGTAACGGCGATTGCTCGTAACCTCGAAAAAATTACGAATACTTCAGATGATCTCATCCTCAAGACGGGGGATGTAATGGATTCAGCGGAAGTACAGCAACTTGTGGCTGGAACCGACGCCGTAGTAAGTGCCTTTAATGCGGGTTGGACAAACCCTAATCTGTACGATGACTTTCTGAAAGGATCACAGGCCATTCTCGACGGTACGAAAGCTGCGGGTGTACCCCGTTTACTCGTAGTAGGTGGAGCCGGAAGTTTATACGCCGCTCCGGGCCTGCAATTGGTAGATACGCCTCAGTTTCCAGCGGACTGGAAAGCAGGAGCAACGGCTGCCCGCGATTTTCTGAATGTCATTAAGAAAGAAGAAACGTTGGACTGGACTTTCCTAAGTCCGGCTATTCAACTGGTTCCGGGTGAACGGACGGGTCAGTACCGCACGGAACTGGATATACCCGTTGCGGATGAAAAAGGAGAAAGCCGAATCACAGTGGCTGATTTAGCCGTAGCAATTGTGGATGAACTTGAAAACCAACAGTTTTCCCAAAAACGCTTTACCGTAGGGTATTAGTAGTTAATACCGATAAAGGTTTAATTATATCCAAAAAAACTGTAAATGTTACTATCCATCGAAGATATAAAAATTAGTCGTGGTTAACGTTCAACTTTGTATCAACAATAAGGCGGAGGTGGCGACCTGAAGCTTTATTGTTGATACAAATTCAGTAACGTGACACCAAGGCGGTGGAGTCACATTAACTATACGGACCCCTCGATCCTTCTGGGAACGAGGGGCTTTTCTTTGTATAAGATATTGATTGTTAGAATACTAGATAGGCGATAAAAATGCTTATACTAATAATTAAGGCTTCAAGTATCCACGCTCCCAGCGAATGCTGACTTTGAGGCGTGTCTAATTCTATCAAAGATTTATGTTTAGACTTAGATGATTCGGGTGAGAACATTTCCCTACAGGTGTGCGTTTGGATGAAAATTAGCGGGTACTGATGACTACTCAAGAGCCAGCGTTTTACTAATCAGGTCTATACCGTAAGTTTTAGGGTGGGTATGCTTCCCATATCTACTTAGTACGCCGAATGCCTCTACTGCGTTGCAGTCAGGAAAAAGGATCACGTTATTTTAAGGATACATTAAGTGTAGCTTATTGAAAATCAGTAAAATTTGTAGAGCGGAAAGAGTCGAGATTATTTTTTAGGAGAATTTTATCGGTTGGTTGCAACGGCCAGACAATCCTTCGCGTACAGATCCATTGAAGAACCTTAACTATTAGCTGATTTTGTTTTTCCGGAAAAAATCATCCTTCACTGATGATGACCTCGAAGGGGTTATTCAGGCCTGTTTGTTAGAAGACAAGCGGGCCCAGCGGGTGCTTTTCCAACAGTATTTCAGTTATGCCAAAAGCATTTGTTTACGGTACTCATCGAGCGTAGAGGAAGCAGAGGAAATTTTAAACGAAGGGTTTTTCAAGGTTTTCAAAAACCTGCATCATTACGATTTGCAATTGCCTTTCAAAGCCTGGTTACGGACCATCATGGTCAATTCGGCCATTAGCTATTTCCGAAAACATCAGAAATTTCATAGCGAAATTGGCTTTGAATCTTTTCCGGAACCGGCTCTGGATGATGACGTAGTCGAACAGATTGCGGCGGAGGAAATTTTAGAACTGGTTCAACAACTCAGACCTATTTATCGCTCTATTTTTCTCATGCACGTGGTGGATGGGTACCAGCTTCGTGAAATCGCGGATCAACTGAATTTAAAGGAAGGAACCGTACGCTCGCATTTTGCCCGGGCTCGCGTGATCCTTCAGCAACTGGTTATTGAATCGTATCCCCACGTCGCTCAGCGAAATTGGGGAAATACATCTTTACAATGAAAACGGATCGTTTCAATGAAGCCATCCGACGAAAGTTGGAGGGAATCGAACCGCCATTCCAGGAACAGGAGTGGGCGAAGTTTCAGACGTTTACCAAACAACAGATGCCTGCTTCGTGGTGGGTCCGGAGCGGAGCTAAGTGGATTGGCTACGGAGCTTCTGGTTTAGTAGCTACGCTGCTCATTGTGACCAATATCATTCAGTATCAGGAAAATAAAAAGCTTACCCAGACGGTAGCAGAGTTAAGAAAAGAAGTTCAACAAACGAAAGAAATGCAGCGGTCAGAATCGGCGGCTGTTCAGACTCCAGCCTATGATTCATTTATACCTTCTGCTAACGCCCCTGCTGGTCCAGCCGTTTCTGACTACGCTGAAAATGAGGTGAAAACCAACATTACGAAGAAAACAAATGAGGCTACGATAACTCATTCCCAAACCCGGCCTGCTTCTGGATCGCAGGAAAAGGAAACGACCGATGTAGATCCTACTTCGTTTAAAGAAAACCGGCAGCAGCGTGAAGCGGTTGCCACTGATGTTCGTACTACGGAGTCGATGCGTACCGCTTCCGGTAAAATCATCCGTTCTAACCAACCTCTGCGTAACCAGACAGAAGGTGCTCGTGCGGATGTTATGACCTTGGGTATCGAGCATCCGTCCTTTGTTCGTACACCAAACTCGTCCGGAAAAACGAAACGAAGCTCGACTCGGGAAACATTTCCAAGTGATTACGGAAATGAATTAACGGGTACTGAGAAAAAAGGATCAAAAGAACCCGTTGAAAGTATAGCTGAAAATCGTCAAAATTTGGTGGAAGCTGCCCGACTGCGGCCCCGGTTAACCTTTGACGTTACCTTACCTCCGTTGCACTCGCCTGTAGCAACGAGGAAAAATTATAAATGGACGAATTACGTACCGACTACGGAGAAAACGGAAAAGGTAGCGAAAGCACCCAAACTACGACTTCCCCAAGAAAGTACGGTAGCTTTGCGAGCTGGTGCAGGTGTGGACATAGAAAAGAACTTTCTTGGGAAATCACTGGCCGCGGGCGTAATCGTAGGCAAACACTGGGGCCTTTCACTAGGCTTAAGCTGGGGAACGGTAGAAGGACCCCGATACCGGGATGAATTCGAATGGGATCACAAAAAAAATCAGCCTCCCCGAAATTTCAGAAAAGAGCATAAGATCATCCTGCCGCCGCAGCTATTTAAAATCAAAAATATCCAAACGCAGGCTTCGGTCGTACGAATGCCTATTGAACTGAATTACCGGGTTCCGCTGGAACAGGATTGGACTTTACTGGCAATGGCCGGCAGTACGCTGGATCTGAAAGTGACGCAGCAACTGCAATTTGATGTATTCAAGAACGAATTTCCTTTTGCGAAAAATCAGATCGATTTCAAGCCTAAGGAGCCCGTAGTAAACAATGTTAATGTGGGCGTAGGCATTGAAAAACGCTGGAATCATCTGGTCGTACAGACGGAAGCGTATCTGGCTCCATCCTTGGAAAATTGTTCGTATCGAAAGGAGCAGACACCCGTAGGCTTACGAATTCGAGCCCTGTACCAGTTCGGAAAATAAAGAAAAGGCCTGCCGCAATCACGGCAGGCCTTTTTGCTGCTTACAGTAATCCATCATTGCGAGTAAGGGGAGGATTCACGACCTTTCGATTATAACCTCTTCTTACTTTACTATGAAAAAGTATTGGCTTGTACTAATGGTCTGGCTGACCTGTATCCTGACGCAGGCTCAAACGAAACCCTGGAATGGTCTGGACGTCGGTTTATCTAATCTGTATCGCCTTTCCAACGCTCAATCTCGATCCATCAGTCCCGAAAACTTTACGGGTGAACGTGGCAAGGGTGCCATGGCGGATACCTCCGACCGACGGCCCAATCAGGCCAATGCCCGTCGCGAAGCCCGCGATTTGGGGCGGGGCTGGAAAGTCAACCCCTTTGTTATCATTCGACCAAAGCAGGTGTTCACCCTGGCCGAAATTACAGGTTCGGGCCAAATTCAGCACATTTGGATGACGCCTACGGGTAACTGGCGATTTAGTATCCTTCGTTTGTATTGGGATGATGAAACGACGCCCTCCGTGGAAGTACCGGTGGGCGATTTCTTCGGCATGGGCTGGGGTGAATACGCTCCGCTCAATTCATTGGCCGTTACGGTTAATCCGGGCAGTGCTTTTAACTGTTACTGGCCCATGCCTTTTCGAAAGAAATGCCGGATTACGATGGAAAATCTCGACGAGCGTGAGATGCGACTCTACTATCAGGTCGATTATACACTAACGGACGTACCCGACGATGCGGCGTATTTCCACGCTCAGTTCCGCCGGGCGAATGGTCATCCAACGGAGCAGGTCATTACGCTTGTCGATGGTATCAAAGGAAAAGGGCAGTACGTAGGCACATATCTGGCCTGGGGCGTACATAATACCGGCTGGTGGGGTGAAGGAGAAATCAAGTTCTACATGGACGGAGATAAAGCGTTTCCCACCATTGCCGGTACGGGTACGGAGGATTATTTCTGTGGAAGTTACAATTTCGACCGGGCGGGCAAGTACGTCGAATTCTCAACGGCTTACGCGGGTCTTCCCCAGGTAATTCGCCCCGATGGGACCTATAAATCCCAGCAACGGTTTGGGCTATACCGCTGGCATCTAACGGATCCGATCCGTTTTGAAAAGGACCTGAAAGTGACGATTCAGGACCTGGGCTGGCGGAGTGAGGGTCGGTATCTTCAGCAAAATTCCGACGTAGCAAGTACCATTTTCTGGTACCAGACCGAACCGCATGCGGCATTTCCCCGACTGCCGGATAAGAACGCTTTGGAGGTCAACTAAGAGGCGTAGTACAGATTTTTAAAGGCTAGATTCATTCATCATACAGCTGCCTATGCGAACGGTTATTGGAGGAATGTTTATCCTGGTCGTCATGATCTTTTATCCAGATAAAGGAAAATTTCGTGAACAGAAAATTGCCGCAGAACGCTATGAGTCGGTCGGCGTTTTCGACGTCAATGGCGATAAGAAGCCTGATTTGGTCTCGGGGGCCTGGTGGTATGAAGGTCCAGAATTTAAAAAGCGTCATTTCATCGGCGAGGTAAAAACCGAAGGTGAATACTACGATGATTTCTCAACCATACCTTACGACGTAAACGGAGACGGCCGTATGGATTTTATTACCGGCGGCTGGTGGGGCAAGTCGATTCGCTGGCGGGAAAACCCCGGTAAATCGGATCAGCAGTGGCCCGAACATGTCATTGACAGTTGTGGCAACGTAGAAACGACCCGAGCCTGGGACATTGATGGGGATGGTACGCTGGAAATCGTTCCGAACAACCCGAGTCAGGCATTGAAGGTATATCGCTTTAACCGGGGTAAAAAGACCTTCACTCGTCACGTAATTTACGAAGTACAGGGCCACGGATTGGGTTTCGGCGATGTGAACGGCGATGGGAGAGGGGATTTTATTTTATCCGACGGCTGGCTGGAGGCTCCCGCCAAACCTTTTGAGCAAGCCTGGACCTTTCACCCCGATTTCAAGCTGGGGTCGGCCAGTGTACCCATTCTGGTAGTAGATGTAAATGGTGATGGGCGGAACGACCTCATTGTGGGGCAAGCCCATGACTATGGGCTCGACTGGTATGAACACAAGATGGACGGTGAGCGGCACATTTGGGAAAAACGCTCGATTGATTCAGAACATTCGCAGTTTCACGAAATGCACTGGCGGGACATTACGGGCGATGGTAAACCCGAGCTGATTACAGGTAAGCGATACCGGGCTCATAATGAGAATGATCCAGGAGCTGCCGATCCCTACGGCATGTACTACTTCACGTGGAACGGTAGCAAATTCGAGAAGGATATCATCACGTTTGGACCTTTCGGGGAAACCAAAGGAACGGGTATCTATATGGTCGTACAGGATTTGAATAAAGATGGCTATCCGGAACTCATTACAGCTGGGAAAGATGGACTTAGCGTTTTCTGGAATGAACGGTAACGGAGCGTAAAGGGGCTAGGTGCCCGGAAATTACGATTTTTCGATCTGATTAAGCCCGTATCGTTTGGTGATGTGCCGCTTGGGCTGTTTGTTTGCCTGTCCAATGGACCGCCCTGCGTGGGGTCGCCCAACACTGACAAACTATAAACGACGCATACGAAATGGAAGCTGCTTACACTGTCTTTTTATCTATTCACTCCTGGCTTCGCTGGGTGGTGCTGATTCTGGCCGTATTAACCCTGGCCCGGTCGGCTCGGGGTGTATCCTCCCAAAGTCTGTATACCGATGCGGATCGCAAAGCGGGTTTGTTTTTTATGATCTCCTGCGACGTCCAGTTACTGGTAGGTTTAGTACTCTATTTGGGATTGAGTCCGGTTGGATTAGCGGCTTTTCAAACGGAAGGGCTTAATCCGATGAAAGAATCAGGCATTCGCTATTACGCGGTTGAGCACATTGCTATCATGATTGTTGCGCTGGCTTTGGTGCACATTGGATATAGCAAAGCAAAGAAAGCGACTTCGGATCTGGTCAAGCATAAATCCTCCCTTATTTTCTTCGGTATCGCTTTACTACTGATGCTCAGTCGTATTCCCTTCAGTACGCGACCCCTATTCCGATTCTAGTGAAATAAACAAGCAACAATCCCAGCCTGCCAGCCGTTTAAGTTGGCAGGTTTTTTTTGTAATAATTTTAAAAATACCTCGACCAGACGAACAAACTGATGGTTTTTTTGCTTATTTGTACAATATTATATAAGCATAATTCTATTTATTGATTTCGCCTACGTAAAAAACATTGATCAACCTATGAATAAGTGCGTCTTTTTAGATCGGGATGGTGTATTAAACCAGGATAGCCCGAGCTATCTATACTGCGTGGATGAACTCGTTATAACGGACGATACCATCAAGGCACTGGAGCGATTAAAAGGTGCTGGTTATCTACTCATTGTGGTTACGAATCAGGCTGGTATTGCCAAAGGATTATACAAGCGGGAAGATGTCATGAAGTGTCATGAACACTTACAGGAAAGATGCGGGCATTTAATTGATGCCCTGTATTTCTGTCCCCATCACCCAGATTATAGCAGCAATTCGCTGTTACGGAAGCCCGATTCCTTGATGCTTGAAAAAGCCATCGCCAAATATCACATTGATCCAACCCAGTCCTGGATGATTGGTGATCAGGAACGTGACATTCAGGCGGGTCATAAAGCAGGCGTACGGACGATCCGTATTGCGGACCCCGATACCCAGTCCAAAGCAGAAGCCCTACGAACCAATCTTTGGGAAGCTTCGGCTCTGTTAGTAGGCTAGGAGAGGATATATTTTCTTTTGAGAACAAAAAACGTGGGGAGCGTTTCAATTTCCACTATTTTTGCTCATACTAATGTATTCTTTCTAATGTCAGATTCACTTCGTCAAATTCCGTTACACGACGTACACGTAGCTTTAGGAGCCAAAATCGTACCCTTTGCCGGGTTTGAAATGCCCGTTTCCTATTCCGGTTTAATTCAGGAACACCTGGCGGTACGAAATTCCGTCGGGATTTTCGACGTTTCGCACATGGGTGAATTCCGGGTACGAGGAGCCAAAGCTCTGGATTTACTGCAACGGATTACCACCAATGATGTTGCCGCTTTGTATGATGGTAAAGTCCAGTACTCATGTCTGACCAACAACATGGGTGGTATCGTAGATGATTTGTTGATCTACCGTCGGAAAGAAGAAGACTACTTTGTGGTAGTGAACGCTTCGAATATCGAAAAAGACTGGAACTGGTTTCAGCAACATAACACCGAGGGAGCCGAGCTTGAGAATGTATCGGATGAATACAGCCTGTTTGCTGTACAAGGCCCCAAGGGCGTAGCAACGATGCAGAAACTAACGGATCTGAATCTGGAAGAAATGCCTTACTATTCCTTCAAGGAAGGTACTGTCGCGGGAATCGAAAACATTCTCATCGCAACTACAGGTTATACCGGAGCGGGTGGCATGGAAGTATACGTACCTAACGACCAGGCAGTAGCCATGTGGAATGCCATCATGGAAGCTGGTGCCGAATTCGAGATTGTACCCGTTGGCTTGGGAGCCCGTGATACGCTGCGTACTGAAATGGGCTATTGTCTGTACGGTCACGACATCGACGACAGTACCTCACCCATTGAAGCAGGCCTGGGCTGGATTACGAAATTCAACAAAGAATTTACGTACAGCGATTTTCACAAGAAGCTGAAAGAAAACGGTGTTACCCGTAAGCTGGTAGGTTTCGAGATGATTGATCGGGGTATTCCACGGCAGCACTACGAAATCATGACAGCCGCCGGTCAGATCATCGGTGAAGTAACGTCTGGTACACAATCGCCCAGTCTGAACAAAGGAATCGGGATGGGCTACGTACAAACGGAATACAGCAAAGTAGGCACCGAAATCTATATTAACATTCGCAATAAGTATTTGAAGGCGGTGGTAGTGAAGTTGCCGTTTTTGAAGTAGATTATAAATGAATGATAACGGAAAAGCCCTGACAGAGCAATCTGGCAGGGCTTTTCGTTGGATAAGAGGCTCAAAAGAAAAACACCTGCTCAATTTCGAGTTGAGCAGGTGTTTTATGTGGTGGTCTCGTTAGGAATCGAACCTAAATCTCAAGCTCCGGAGGCTTACATACTATCCGTTGTACGACGAGACCCTAAAAAGAAAGCCGCCCAGATGCGAACGGCTTTTTGTAGCGGGAACAGGACTCGAACCTGTGACCTTTGGGTTATGAGCCCAACGAGCTGCCAACTGCTCCATCCCGCGGTGTGTTATTGGACTGCAAATATACGGCACTTTCCGTTAAAATCAATACCTTTGTAAAAAAAACAGATTGGAGTACCCATTTATTTTTTTAGTTTAACTGATTATCAGTCAGCTAAGCTGAAAAATATTTTTTATAGTTTTGATTTTGTTACATGGATAATCATAAAACGGGATACGTCAGCATTGTCGGGAAACCCAACGTGGGTAAATCAACCCTGATGAATGCCCTGGTAGGCGAGCGGCTTTCGATCATAACGTCAAAAGCCCAAACGACCCGTCATCGGATCATGGGGATCGTCAATGGGGTACACGATGAGGTCCCTTTCCAACTGGTGTACTCAGATACCCCGGGAATCATCAAGCCTCAGTATCAATTACACCAGTCGATGATGAATTTCGTACGCGGCTCGCTGGAAGACGCGGATGTGATTCTTTTCGTGACGGATATTTTTGAGCAGTACGACGAAGACGATGTCATCGATAAACTGACGCGTATTCAGGATACGCCCGTGATTCTGCTAATCAATAAAGTAGATCTGGCAACGCAGGAACAGGTCGAGGAAAAAATCGCCCATTGGCGGAACCGTTTCGCCACGCAGACCATTCTACCCATCTCTGCTTTGCATAAGACGGGCTTGGAAGAGTTGTTTAGCCTCATCATCAAGGCTATTCCAGTGCATCCGCCCTTCTTTGACAAGGAATCGCTGACGGATCGGCCCGAACGCTTTTTTGCGGCTGAAATCGTTCGCGAGAAGATTTTTCTGAATTACAAAAAAGAAATTCCTTATAGTACGGAAGTAGTGATTACTTCTTTCAAAGAAGAAGAAAATATCATCCGCATTCTGGCAGAAATCTACGTAGAGCGAAGCAGCCAGCGGGCTATTCTGCTGGGGCATAAGGGAGCTTCCATCAAGAAAGTGGGGATTGAATCCCGGCAGGAAATGGAAGCCTTTTTTGGAAAACAAATTCACCTGGAAACCTACATTCGTGTGGAGCCCGACTGGCGAAGTAAAGCCAACAAGCTCCGCGAGTTTGGGTACATTCAAGAGTAATGGCTGCGAACGACTCCTTTTATACCGGATTCGTTGGGTGAGCGAGGGTAGGCGGGAAACCGTTTGTCGTGAGCCGTTCGTGGATACCATTGCTCCATCCGTAAACCGACGCAGCCGAGAAACGGCTGGTCTCTTAACGGAGTCGTAGCCTGTGAGAGGTGAAAGCTCCTAACACATCATGTCAAATATTGTAGCCATTGTGGGGCGTCCCAATGTGGGAAAATCCACGCTTTTTAACCGGATCATTGAGCAGAAGAAAGCCATCATGGACAACGTCTCGGGGGTAACCCGCGACCGCCATTATGGGTATGGCGATTGGACGGGTAAGTACTTCACCGTGATTGATACGGGCGGTTATGTGGTTGGCTCGGAAGATATTTTCGAGGAAGCCATTCGCGAACAGGTACAGATCGCCATGGACGAAGCTACCGTTGTAGTATTCGTGGTAGATTGTATTACGGGATTGACGGGTCTGGATGAAGATTTCGCTAATGTATTACGTCGCTCTAAAAAACCCGTTGTTTTAGTTGCCAACAAGGCCGATACAACGGATAAAATGCACGCAGCGGCTGAGTTTTATGCGTTAGGCTTAGGCGATCCGTATCCAATTTCAGCAGAAAACGGGAATAACACGGGTGACCTGATGGATGCCATTGTTTCTCACTTTGAGGACGAAGGCGTAGAAGATCCGGAAGCGGGTATTCCCCGGGTTGCCATTTTGGGTCGGCCGAACGTAGGAAAATCTTCGTTTCTCAATGCCATTCTGGGCCGGGAACGGAGTATTGTAACCGACATTGCCGGTACGACGCGTGATGCGATTCACACCCGATATTCCCTGTACGGAAACGACTTCATCATTACGGATACAGCAGGGATGCGGCGGAAAGCTCGCGTCAACGATAACATTGAGTTTTACTCAACGCTGCGGTCCATGCGGGCTCTGGATGAGTGCGACGTTGCCATCATTATTCTGGATGCGGAACGGGGACTGGAAGCTCAGGATATGAACATTATCGGGATGGCACACCGGGCGAAGAAGGGTATCGTACTGATGATCAATAAGTGGGATTTGATTGAGAAGGATTCGAAAACGGCTCCTGCCTGGGAAAAAGAACTTCGTCAGCGACTGGCTCCTATTGATTATGCTCCCATTGTCTTTACTTCGGTCGTGGATAAACTACGGATTTTCAAAGTCGTGGAAAAAGTGAAGGAAGTATACGAAGAGCGTCGCCGCCGGATTGCTACTTCACAACTGAACGACGTGATCCTACCCGAGATTGAAGCGTATCCGCCACCAGCAATCAATGGTAAATACGTGAAGATTAAGTATCTGACGCAATTACCAACGCCAAGTCCGACGTTTGTATTGTTCTGTAACTATCCCCAGTATATCAAAGAGAGTTACGAACGTTTCCTGGAAAACAAATTCCGGGCTCACTTCGGCTTCGAAGGCGTACCACTAACGATGTTCTTCCGGAAAAAGTAGCATTTAGTTGATGGTTATGGGTTGATCGTTGTTAGTTGGTTCCCAAATCATTCTAGTAGCTCAAAAGAAAAAGGTCGCTCAACAGGCGACCTTTTTCTTTTGACTTCTAATTACCGAAAGCTAATGGTTTCTAAGGACTTCTTCTAACAAGAACTAACCATCAACCACAATTAAATTTATTTCACGCTATAGTTCGGGGCCTCTTTCGAGATTACTACATCGTGGGGGTGGCTTTCGCGAACACCAGCTGCCGTAATCTTCACGAATTTAGCTGCCTGAAGCGCTTCAATATCGCGGGAACCGCAGTAACCCATACCCGCTTTGAGTCCACCGACCATTTGGTACAGAATATCACCTACACGGCCTTTGTACGAAATACGCCCTACGATACCTTCGGGTACCAGCTTCTTGATGTCGTCTTCAGCATCCTGGAAATAGCGGTCTTTCGATCCTTCTTCCATGGCTTCTACGGAACCCATACCGCGGTAGCTCTTGAAACGGCGACCTTCGGCAATGATGATTTCACCCGGAGCCTCATCCGTGCCTGCTAATAAGGAACCCATCATGATCGAGCTGGCTCCACCGGCAATGGCTTTTACAATATCACCGGAGTAACGAATACCGCCATCGGCAATGATGGGAACACCCGTACCAGCTACGGCTTTCGCTGCTTCATATACGGCAGAAAGCTGAGGCATCCCTACGCCCGCAATCACGCGAGTAGTACAGATCGATCCGGGGCCAACGCCTACCTTTACCGCATCTGCTCCGGCATCGGCCAGGGCTTTGGCACCTTCGCCGGTAGCCACGTTACCCACAATCACATCCAGATTAGGGAACGACGCTTTTACTGATTTCAACGCGTTGATTACACCCAGTGAGTGGCCGTGAGCTGTATCAATACTAATCACGTCTACACCAGCTTTGACCAGAGCGGCTACGCGATCCAGCAAATCGGGGGTTACGCCAACGGCCGCACCCACCCGCAGACGTCCACGGGAATCTTTGCAGGCATTGGGGTGATTTTTCTTCTTGAGAATATCCTTGTAGGTAATCAGCCCTACGAGTTTATTCGAATCATCAACAATGGGAAGTTTTTCAATCCGGTGCTCCTGCAATACGGCTTCCGCGGCCTGTAAATCAATACCTTCACGAGCCGTGACGAGTTTATCCTTCGTCATGATCTCGGTAACGGGCTGGCTTAATTTGGTTTGGAAACGAATATCGCGATTAGTAAGAATACCGATCAGTTTACCTTCGGTATCAACGACGGGAATCCCGCCAATTTTATTTTCCCGCATCAGCCGGTGAGCATCCGCTAGTGTATCGCCTTCTGAGAGGGTTACGGGGTCCAGGATCATTCCGGATTCAGAACGCTTCACCTTCCGCACTTCTTCCGCCTGACGATCAATGGACATGTTCTTGTGAATAATGCCAAGACCACCTTCCTGAGCCATCGCAATGGCCATTTCCGATTCAGTAACCGTGTCCATGGCAGCGGAAACTAAAGGAACGTTCAGGCGTATGTTTTTCGTAAGGTATGATTCGGTGCGAGTTTCGCGGGGGAGAACTTCCGAATAAGCGGGCAGCAGAAGCACATCATCGTAGGTAAGTGCTTCAAAAAGAAACTTGGAGGAGTCCAACATGGCAAATAACGGTGCTATTCTTATTTGCCGGACGAAGATACTATTTTTTTTCGTGACTAGAAAAACTGCAAATTATTTAATACAAAATTAACAGACGTCCGGAGCTGACGTTTTCATTCTCAGGGATGTTCATAAAGGGAGCAAAAGTCTATATCCCGGGAAATTAATGTATTTTTGTATTTGTCAGTAATTGAGGAACACCGTGCAACATAGTCTGAAACTCCGTAAGCCGCTCGCTTTTTTTGATCTGGAAACCACCGGCATCAATCTGATACGGGATCGTATTGTAGAAATTTCCATCGCTAAAGCCATGCCTGATGGATCGGTGCAGGTGCGTACCGAAAAAGTCAATCCGGGCATGCCTATTCCGCTGGAGACGAGCCTGATTCACGGAATTTACGATGAAGATGTCGCAGATAAACCCCAATTCAAGCAACTGGCTAAATCACTGGCTCAATTTCTGGAAGGGTGTGACCTGGCGGGCTTTAACTCTAATAAGTTCGATGTACCCATGCTGGTCGAGGAGTTTCTGCGGGTGGGTATTGATTTTGATACGAAGAACCGTCGCCTGATCGACGCTCAACGTATCTATCACATGATGGAACCGCGTAACCTGTCGGCAGCCTATAAGTTCTACTGTGGCAAGAAACTTGAACACGCTCACTCTGCCGAGGCAGATACACTGGCTACGCTGGAAGTACTCGACTGCATGATCAAACGCTACGAAGGGGTGGAAGTGGAAAAGAATAAAGACGAAACCTGGATTCCGGTCAAAAATGACATGGATGCTCTGCACGAGTTGACATCCGGACAATTCGTTGACTTCGCCCAGCGGATGAAATACAATAACGAAGGCGTAGTCGTCTTTAACTTTGGTAAGCATACGGGCAAACCCGTACTCGAAGTATTTAAGCGAGAACCCAGCTACTACGACTGGATGATGCAGGGCGACTTTACGCTGGATACGAAGCGAAAACTGACCGATATAAAGCTGAAAAGCAGTACGTTAATGAAATAGTACCCACAAAAAAACGAGTCGGATAACCGGCTCGTTTTTTTGTACTCAGAAGGATAATCAAAATAGAGTACGCTAAAAAATCTATGCAAATGCTTCCATGGCTGCATTAATCGTCTGGGCTTCCGGAAAAAAGGAAAGCAGCCGCAACAGAATATCTTCTACTACCTTGTCCGGACACGAAGCTCCGCAGGTGAGCATAATCGTAGCGGGCCTATGCGTTGGTAAATAGTTTTCAGAAACTTTCTCCGTTTTTTCGTGCAGATCGTAATGACGAACGAGTGTAGTATTTAGAAGCTTCGCCGCATTTTCAATAAAATAGGTCGGTAGCTTTTGCTCGCACAATTCAACCAGGTGCGATGTGTTCGAGGAATTGTACCCCCCCGCGACTACGCACAGATCAGCCTGCTCTGCCAGTAAGCCATAAGTAGCCGACTGATTATCATTCGTTGCGTAACAAAGGGTATCTCGGGTATCGGCAAAGTGAGCCGTCGCATCATCACCCGGATAGGTTTCAATCATCACCTGCCGTAGGTGGTCAGCAATGGCCTGCGTATCCGAGGCCAGCATAGTCGTCTGATTGACTACACCAATGCGTTGTAAGTCGCGACGAACATCAAATCCTTCCGAGTACTGATCCTTAAATTCTTCGTAAAAAAGCTCGGCTGGTTTTTGCTGACGAATGTACAAAGCCAGTTGCTCGGCTTCCTTCATATCCTTTACCACAACCGTCGGAGCATTCTGACGAGCGTGCGAAAACGTAGCCCGTGTTTCTTCGTGGGCTGGTTTGCCGTGAATGACTACGGTATAATCGCTTTGTCCGATGGAGGAAGCCCGCTTCCAGACTTTCTCCACAAAAGGACAGGTCGTATCGTATTGTTCGGTCTGAATACCAATTGCGGCTAGTTTCGCCTGAATCTCCAGCGTAGTACCAAACGCCGGAATGATCACAATATCGTCGGCGGTAAGCGATTCCCAGGGAATCAGCTGCCGACCGGATGTATCCATGATAAATTGAACGCCTTGACTCTGTAAATCCCGGTTCACTTCCGGGTTATGAATCATTTCGCTCAGGAGATAAATATGCTTGGAGGGATAGTTCGCGATAATCTGGTACGCCGTTTCTACTGCATTTTCAACGCCATAGCAGAATCCAAAGTGACGGGCAATAAGAAACCGCACCGGGCCGAAATCGAGCAGCGTCGGTGTGAAGTCTTTCTTCATCTTATCCTGTTTGCGACGAAATTCCTTAATCGCACCAATGATAGGACTCTTAAATGTATCGGGGATTTGAAACGACTTCATTTTCTTGAATTTCGTTGCCCGTGGCGGCAGCGTACTAGCGGTACTGCTCATTTCTCTAGTAAGAACAAGTTTGTGAATAAACAGTTTTCAGAACTTGCTTTATCTTTTGATAAAACCTCCTAAAGACTGTAAAAATTCCTTTTCCCGGATAAATACAAAATGATCCAAGAATCTGAAAGTGAATATTTTATACCTAGATTCAGCCTTCAAAAATAAGTATAATTTGATTGGTTCTGCGGGCTTGTGAAACGGAAATTTAGAATTTCGGATGAGAATGGGCCAGCGCAAGCTGTCAGACGCAATCCAGTGGTCGGCATTTCTTTCCGTTTTATCGCCAACGCATTACAATTCCGGAAAACTTCTTTATTTTTCATCCCGAATAAGCCGTTTGCTCTAAACCTTTTCTATATGCATCAAAACCGACGTTCCTTCTTACGGAACCTGGGCTTCGCAGCTGTAGCTACTACTGCCGCTTCCTCAACGATGGATGCGTGGGCCGAAACGGCGGCCAAAAAGCCCTTCTTTGAAATCTCCCTGGCGGAGTGGTCCCTGCATCGGGCCTTACGCTCTAAAAAAATGACCAATCTCGACTTTCCGGTCATGGCTAAAAAGGAGTTTGGCATCAGCATCGTCGAATACGTCAATCAGTTTTTCATGGATAAAGCCAATGACACCGCTTATCTAAAGGAATTACTGCAGCGTTGCAAAGACAATGGGGTAAAAAATCACCTGATCATGTGCGATGGCGAAGGAAACCTGGGCGATAAAGACGCCGCCAAACGCAAAAAGGCCGTCGAAAATCACTACAAATGGGTGGACGCCGCCAAGTTTCTCGGCTGCAAAACCATCCGGGTAAACGCCGCGGGTGAAGGTACGGCCGAAGAGGTGAAGAAAAACGCCATCGAGGGCTTACACCAACTCAGCGAGTTTGCCGCTAAAACGGGTATCAATGTCATTGTCGAAAATCACGGTGGATACTCCTCCAACGGTCAGTGGCTGAGCGACGTCATGAAGGGCGTAAACTTGAAAAACTGCGGTACCCTTCCGGACTTCGGTAACTTCTGTATGAAACATAAAGCGGGCAATTACTTCGAATGCGAAGAAGAGTACGACCGCTACAAGGGTACGGAAGAACTCATGCCCTTTGCCAAAGGCGTATCCGCGAAAGTCTACAATTTTGACGAAAAAGGAGATTGCGTAGAAACGGATTACAGTCGAATCATGAACATCGTAAAAAAATCGGGCTTCCGGGGTATTGTCGGCATTGAGTACGAGGGCGATAAACTTTCGGAAGAAGAGGGCATTCGCAAGTCGAAAGTTCTGCTCGAAAAGTGGTCTACATTAGCTTAACTTTTAACCATTTTAGGGTCCTGGACCCCACGCAGTACACATACTATGGAAAAAAAATCTCCCTCTCGCCGCGAGTTTCTCAAAAAGGGAGCCCTGTCGGCAGCCGCGTTTTACATTGTCCCTCGTCACGTGCTGGGAAAAGGATTTATCGCTCCTTCGGATAAACTGAACCTCGCCGCTATTGGGGCCGGTGGAAAGGGATCTAGCGATATTTGGAATGCCTATAACAATGGAGCTGAGAATGTTGTAGCTCTTTGCGATGTAGACTGGAATGTAGCCGCTCAGTCCGTCAAGCGTTTCCCGAATGCCAAACGCTACCAAAATTACCGGGAAATGCTGGATAAAGAAGGCAAGAACATTGATGCCATCACCATCTCGACGCCCGATAACACGCACGCCGTAATTGCCATGGCTGCCATGCAGGCGGGTAAGCACGTCTACGTTCAGAAGCCCTTGTCGCACGATATTTACGAAGCCCGTATGATGACTGAAGCGGCTCGGAAGTACAAAATCGTGTCGCAAATGGGTAACCAGGGTGCTTCCAGCGTGGGTAGCTGGCAGATGGTCAACTGGTTTAACGCTGGTTTGATTGGTACGGTGAATGAAGTACACATCTGGACGAATCGTCCGGTATGGCCGCAAGGTATTCCGGTACCTACGGGCAAGCACGAGATGCCTGAGGGTCTGGCTTGGGATCAGTTTATTGGTCCGGCTCAGTACGTAGATTACACGCCAGCCTACCACCCCTTCAAGTGGCGGGGCTGGTGGAACTTTGGTACCGGAGCACTGGGCGATATGGGTTGCCATTTGATTGACCCGGCTTTCCGCGTACTGGGTCTGGGTTACCCAACAGAAGTAGAATGTTCGGCAGGTGCTGTATTCACGAAGGACTGGACGCCGGAATACATTCCCGAAGGTTGTCCTCCCTCAAGCTCCGTACAGCTGAAATTCCCCGAAACGAAAAAGAATAAATCAGAAGTTACCATGTACTGGTCGGATGGTGGTATTCGGGCGTTCCACCCGGATTTGATTCCCGCAGATGAACCCCTGGGGGATGCCGACAGTGCGAATGGTGTAATCCTGATGGGTTCAAAAGGAATTATGACCTGCGGAACCTACGGACATGCACCGAAGCTGTACTTCAACAAAAAGAAGATGAGCGAGCAGGATCTGGCCAAGTACAAGTGGACGGAAACGGAAATCCAGAAAATGCCTGAAAGTGGTCACCAGACTTCCTGGGTACGGGCCTGTAAAGAAGGATTTGGCTCAGAAACCCACAAGAAGTTAACGTCTTCGTTTGATTACTCCGGTCCGCTGACGGAAACGGTACTGATGGGTAACCTAGCTATTCGTAGCTACAACGTTCGCAAGCCGAATGCCGACGGTAAAGGTTTCGCCTATCCCGGTCGTAAGAAACTACTTTGGGATGGCCCATCCATGCGGATCACGAACTTCGAAGATGCCAACCAGTTCGTAAAACGCGAGTACCGCTCAGGCTGGTCATTGGGATCGTAATTAGTATTATAGAAGGAGTGAATGATAGCATGAGGAGCCAAAACTAAATGTACTCATGCTATCATTTACTCCTTCTGTATTATTTCACTGGCGTACCCTGCTGAAAAGTAATCTCGGAGGCTAGTCCTACGGAAGAAAACCGGATAGCTATGGAAGCCGCCTCTGATCGTTTCGTAATATCTTCACAATGCGGACCTGCTTCGAGGAAGTACACGTAGTACTCCTCATTGCGGTCCGCAATTTGATTAATATCGGGTTTACCGAAAATTTCTACGAAATCATTGGAAGTAGTGCCTTTCAGGATTTGCCGGATTTTCTTGAAATCCGGTACTAAGGTCTTTCGTACACCCTGACAGCCGCCTTTATCGGCTTTCCACTTATCTACCGGGAATCCCTGTAGGTCGGGTTTGGGTTTACAGCCCATCAGGAGCAAAAAAAGGCAGGAAAAAAACAAGAGACTACGCATACATATTGGAGTTCTGAAAATCAAAATTCAGCTTGCTGACCGGAACTACAAAAAAAATGTCCATACTTTAGCCAAACTCTGAAATAGTTTTTAAGTTTGTCGAAATTAATGTATCTGACTATGAACGTTTCATTCGCAAAAGCTTGGTGGTGGCAACTGGGATCTCTCCGTTGAACAGCCTCTTTTTGCGTCATGTAAGCGAATCAATAAGCACAAGCCACAACGCCCGCTGTTCAGCCGAACAGTGGGCGTTGTGCGTTTAAATCCCTTAGTAACCTTCACACGGAGGTAGTTTAGCTGGTAGAGCGGCAGTCTCCCCACCCGTGCGAATAACGAATCAACGTACTGTGAAAAACTTTTCAATTACGACCCATCACCGCCGCTTGCTGGCCGATATGCTGACGCCCGTGAGTGCCTATCAACGCTTACGGCGTCAGTTTCCGAACACCGTTTTGCTGGAAAGTGCCGATTACCACGCCATGCAGAACAGTATGAGTTTTATTGGCTGTGATCCCGTCGCCAGCTTTATCCTGGACGAAGACGTCGTAACGCAGAAATTTCCCGACGGTACCACCGAGCGGTTTACCCTCGAACGTCGGAAAGACGCTGTAGCCGCTCTGCGGAATTTTGCGGGTTGTTTTGAAGAAAAAAACTCGGGCTTTCCCTTTCCAACGGGCGGACTCTTTGGCCACATGACCTATGATTCGGTGGAATACTTCGAAGACATCGAAATTCAGCCCAAAAGCCCCGAGTCAGCCATTCCGCAGATTGTCTATTATGTGTATCGGTACGTCATCGTGTTCAATCACTTTAAAAACGAAGTGTACCTCTTTGAACACCAGTATGGCGATACGCAAAACAAGAATACGGAAGGTTTAAGTCAACTGGAGTTTTTGATTCAAACGCCTAAAACGTCTTCGGGAAAGTTTAAGCTGGAAGGCGAAGAGGAAACCAATCGGACGGATGAGGAAATGCGGGAAGTCGTCAACAAATGCATTGGCCACTGCTTACGCGGGGACGTGTTCCAGATTGTGCCATCCCGTCGTTTTTCACATACGTTTGAAGGCGACGATTTCCAGGTATACCGAGCCCTGCGTTCCATCAATCCTTCGCCGTATCTATTTTACTTCGACTTCGGCACGTACCATATTTTCGGCTCTTCGCCCGAAAAGCAGATTTTCATCAAAAATGGACTGGCCGAGATTCACCCCATCGCGGGTACCTTCCGCCGGACGGGCGATGATGAACGCGACGCCGAACTGGCCCGTGAGTTACTGGCCGATCCGAAGGAATCCGCCGAACACGTGATGCTGGTGGATTTAGCCCGGAATGATCTAAGTCGCAGCAGTGATTCCGTGCAGGTGGAAACTTTTAAGGAGGTGCAATACTATAGTCACGTGATTCACCTGGTTTCGAAAGTAGTGGGTAAGATGACGGCGGGTACCAATCCCCTGCAACTAGTAGCGGATACTTTTCCGGCGGGTACGCTGTCCGGTGCTCCCAAGCACAACGCCATGACGATCATTAATCGTTATGAAACGACCAACCGGAGTATCTACGGGGGAGCCATCGGTCATTTGAACTTCAACGGAGATTTCAACCATGCCATCGCCATTCGTACCTTCCTTAGTAAAAACAATACGCTGTTTTATCAGGCCGGTATGGGCGTTGTAGCAAAGTCGAACGTGGAAAGCGAATTACAGGAAATTCACAGCAAACTAGCCGCCCTACGCAAAGCCATGGAAATGGCGGAAGAGTTATGAGTTTAGCGTGAAGGGAACGCTAATTGGGCCAAATGTTTATAAAATCAGCTGATTGTTGATGACTAACAACAATCAACCAACAACGAATAACAAAAAATGCCTTACAAAATATTAGTACTCGATAATTACGATTCATTCGTGTACAACCTAGTGTATCTATTAAAGGAAATGGGTCACGAGGTGGATGTCTTTCGCAATGATAAGATTACCCTCGAAGAAGTAGCCCAGTACGATAAGATCCTTTTGTCGCCTGGTCCAGGTATTCCTGAGGAAGCGGGGATTATGCTGGATTTGATTCGGGAATACGCACCTACCAAATCCATCTTTGGCGTTTGTTTGGGCCATCAGGCCATCGGCGAAGCCTTTGGAGCGAAATTGCATAACATGGGCGATGTTCTGCACGGCGTAACGACCAAGTGTGTAATCACGGATACAACCGAGAAGTTATTCCAGGGCTTGCCCGAATCCATTGAAGTATGCCGGTACCATTCCTGGACGGTAGTACCCGAGTCTATGCCCGAAGAATTGAAAGTAACTGCCGTTGATGAAAATGGCTTTGTACTGGCCGAGGCTCATACAACATACGATGTTCGTGGCGTGCAGTTTCACCCCGAAGCGTATCTAACTGAATATGGAAAAGAAATGTTGAGTAACTGGTTGAAATAAATCATTCACTCCGTTCTCCTTCTATATATATAGTATAAGCCAAAACTTACGCATGAAAGAGCTTCTTTCCCAATTGTTAAACCAACAAGCCCTGACTACCGAACAGGCCTATCAGGCTCTGCTCTCCATTGGTCAGGGTGAAGTAAATCCCTCCCAAACGGCTGCTTTTCTAACGGCCTATGCGATTAAGGGACTCAGCGTTCCTGAACTCAATGGATTCCGGCAGGCCATGCTGGAGCTTTGCGTTGCCGTCGATTTCCGGGAATTCGAACCCATGGACGTATGCGGTACGGGTGGTGACGGAAAAAACACCTTCAATATTTCTACGACTTCAGCTTTTGTGGTCGCCGGGGCAGGGCAGAAGGTTGCCAAGCACGGCAATCACGGTGTTTCGTCTTCGGTCGGTTCTTCAACAGTGATTGAGCGATTAGGGTATCAGTTTACAAACGATTACGATCACTTGCGACGGCAACTCGAATCGGCGGGTATTTGCTACTTGCATGCTCCCTTGTTTCATCCGGCGATGAAGCACGTGGGTAATGTCCGCCGGGAGCTTGGATTCAAAACTTTCTTTAATTTATTAGGACCCTTGATGAATCCGGCCTTTGTACAGCGGCAGCTGTCAGGCGTGTATAATCCTGATGTCGCCGAATTGTATGCGGGGGTACTGCGATCCGCTGGTGTACGGTTTGCGATTGTACATGCCTACGATGGGTACGATGAAGTATCGCTTACGGGAAATTTTCTGTTGATGAACAACCATGAAACCCGCCAGGTGAGTCCCGAAGAAATGGGATTGAGCCAATGGACACCCGAAAGTCTGGCGGGTGGAAACAATTTACAGGAATCCGCCGACCTGCTGGTTCGCATTCTAGAGAATCGCGGAACGCCAGCCCAAACTCAGGTAGTACTGGCCAATGCGGCGACTGCTTTATACGCCGCTCAGGATATTTCATTGGAGGAAGCCTTGGATCGGGCTAAGGAGTCGCTGGAAAGTGGACGGGCGTATCAGTCACTGAAAACCCTACTAAGTGCTTAGGCAATACCAACGCTTTTCTAACCTATTATATATACACCTATGAAAATCGCACTGATTGGAGCCGGAAACGTAGCTCATCATCTTGCGGTAGAATTAGAGGGGGCCGGACACGACATCATTACCATCTATAGTCGAAAGTTGCCGAACGCTGAGGCACTGAGCGACCGACTATCCATAGCCGTAGCAACGAACGAACTAAACTTTGCTGAAAGCGAAGCCGAACTCTTCCTGCTCACAACGAGCGATGACGCTCTGGAAAAGATCATCCCACAGATCGTATGGCCGGAGGAGGCATTGGTGGTACATACAGCCGGGGCAAAATCATTAACCGTTTTACAGAACTTACTGCGGGTACACAGCGATGTCCCCTTACGCACGGGCGTTTTCTATCCCCTACAAAGTATTAATAAAAAGATACCACTGAATTGGAAGGAAGTGCCCATCTGTATTGAGGGAGAAAATGAAGAGATCGAGCACCAGTTGATCGAAATCGCCCGAACCATTAGTGATGAAGTATATCTGGTCAATTCCGAAGAGCGACTACAGTTACATTTGGCGGCCGTATTAGCGAATAACTTTCCCAATCATCTCTGGGCTCTCACCAAAGACTTACTAGCCGAGCATAATCTGGACTTCGAATTAATGAAGCCTATCTTAAAGGAGACCCTACGTAAAGCGCTCGAAGCAGATCATCCCGCCGAAGTTCAAACCGGCCCCGCCCGAAGAGGTGATCAAACTACGATGGCTCGCCATCTACAGTTATTGGAAGATCAACCCGAGCTAGCCCGTATCTATCAAACCATCTCTGAAAGCATTATGCGATGGTATTTA